>CAIYOL010000394.1 GCA_903927855.1 uncultured Planctomycetota bacterium | reverse complement strand
TGCCCCGGTTTTGCAAGAAAAATAGCAGTTTGTTAAAAACCCGGGATTTACAATATACGCAGCGCGATATACGATATACGCAGCACGCACGACACAGTACGAATAAAGATGGAACAAAAGGAAAGCTATCCAAAATCGGCTCAAGCGTTTGCCGAGGCCAAAAGTTTCCTGCCTGGCGGCGTTAATTCGCCTGTAAGGGCCTTTGGGGACGTGGACGTCGGGCCGCTTTTCATTGCCGCTGCCAAAGGCTCAAAAATTTACGATATCGACGGCAATGAATACATCGATTACGTCGGCTCGTGGGGGCCGATGATACTCGGACACGCCCATCCGAAGGTAATAGAGGTTATCCAGGCCGCTGTGAAAAAAGGGACATCTTTCGGGGCTCCGACACTGGCCGAAACCGCCCTGGCCGAAAGGATAGTTAACGCCTTCGATTCCATCGAAAAGATCCGCCTGCTC
This sequence comes from uncultured Planctomycetota bacterium, assembly GCA_903927855.1. Taxonomy (GTDB): domain Bacteria; phylum Planctomycetota; class Phycisphaerae; order Sedimentisphaerales; family Anaerobacaceae; genus CAIYOL01. Next base: position 2,577 of record CAIYOL010000394.1, on the reverse strand, counting down.
AGCAGCGGCACCGAGGCGGTAATGACTGCGATTCGATTGGCGAGGGGCTACACCAAAAAAGATTTAATAATCAAGATGGCCGGCTGCTATCACGGCCACAGCGATTCGATGCTGGTTGCCGCAGGCTCCGGCCTGGCCGAGACCGCTACCGCCTCAAGTGCCGGCGTCCCGAAGTCAATTGCCGAACTGACTGTTGTGATACCGTATAATGATATCGATGCTGCGGAAGATGCCCTCCTGAAACACAAGGGGAAAATCGCGGCGGTTTTGGTCGAGCCGGTCGCTGCCAATATGGGCGTGGTGCCGCCGGCCGAAGGCTATCTCAAGGCGCTTCGGAATTTATGCGATGCGGAGGAGACGCTGCTTATCTTCGACGAGGTGATAACCGGCTTTCGTATTGCTTATGGCGGGGCACAGGAGCTTTTCGGGGTAAAAGCGGATATTACCTGTTTGGGCAAAATAATAGGCGGAGGACTACCGCTGGCGGCTTTAGGGGCCAGAAGTGATATTATGGATATGCTCGCACCGGCAGGGCCGGTTTATCAGGCGGGGACACTTAGCGGAAATCCAATCGCAACGGCGGCGGCCAATGCGACGCTTGATATTCTCACAAAGGGCGACTGCTACAATAAACTCAAAGCTAAATCCGTGATGCTTGGTGCCGGCTTGGAGGATGCTGCTGAAGATGCCGGCGTAGCTGTTACAATCAACCGCGTCGGCTCGATTATGAGCTGCTTTTTTACTGATAGACCGGTAAGAAATTTCGCAGATGTTCAGTCGACCGATATAAAGCAATTCAAAAGGTTCTTTGCGGAAATGCTAAAGCAGGGGATTTACCTTGCCCCAAGCGCGTACGAGGCGATGTTTATTTCGTTAGCTCATACAAAACAAGACATCGAAAAAACCATCAAAGCTGCGCAAAAGGCCTTTCGCAAAATAACAAACTGATTCAGCGGAAAAACTAATTTTCAATTTTTATAACGAAACCGCCGTTGCCTTTAAGTTTAATTCCTAATGGTTTTTCGGTGGTAATTGTGATTTTCTGCATATCAAACGAGCGATTATCGGAACCATCGGTTATTAACATTCCTGTTTTGGTATCTTTAAGGAAAGAAAGGTCGAGGTTGATGTTTTTTTCGAAGTCTTCGCCGTTTATGCCGGCAACGAACCAATTGTTGTTAGATTTGCGGGCGAGGACAACAAACTTGCCGGGGTAGCCATCTATAAAGCGGGTATCATCCCAGCGGGAAGGAATTTCCCTCATAAAATCTTTAACATAATCCGGAACCGCTGCCATACCTTCCGGTGTTTGGGCAAAGTGCTGTATGCCGGAAGTAAATATCACCGATAGAGCTAGCTCAAAGCCATTTGTGGTTATGCGTTTTATATTTGGCACCTCGGTGAAACATACCGGCGTGAAATCCATAGGGTCGAAAACGTTTCGCGTGAACGGCAGAACGCAGCAATGATTAGGTTCAAGGTCGGCGTTACCCTGTTCAAAAGTTACATACTCAAATCCTTTGATTGCCTCGACCGTCAACAAGTTCGGATACGTGCGCTGCCAACCCCTCGGCAAGGTCGCACCGTGACAATTCACCGTCAGGCTGAATTTGGCCGCATCTTCAAAAATATCCTGATAATACGCCATCGCAGATTGCCCATCGCCGCCGAAGAAATCAACCTTTATTCCTTTTATGCCCATCTCTTTCAGTTTGCCGAACTCTTTAACGCGGTTCTCGTGAGTCAGCAGCTTATCTTTAGGGTGATAGGTAACGGTGTTCCAGTTGCCTGCCGAGTTATACCACAAAATGAGTCCGACCTTTTTGCCTTTGGCGTAATCAGCAAGGGTTTTGATTTTGTCGTAGCCGATTTGCGTGTCCCAGTTCGCATCAATCAGGCAATATTCCCACCCCATATCGGCGGCAAAATCGATGAATTTTTTTTGGACATCGTAAACCACCGAATCATCCTTGAGCATAATCCAGCTCCACGAAGCCCTGCCCGGTTTTACGAATGAAATGTTTTTCACTTTAGAAGGTTCAGCCAAATCGGTCCCAAATGTTGATTCCACTATTGTTTTTAAGCTGCCCTCAACGGCAATAATCCGCCAGGGCGTATACCAGGGCAGCTTCGATTCCGGGGTTACCGGCCCGCCAGGGAAAATTTCCGCCGGCAGGGGAAATCCGATGGCAAGTTCGTTGCCGGCTGAATGCTGTTTTAGCCGGCAGCCGCAGTAGTTCCTGTCAGGTGCAGTTTCACTAATCAATATCCAGTATTTGTCATAGTTAAATAGAGCCGGGAAAACCCAGCCCGCCTCGCTGACGGGCAATTTGTCTATCTCAACACCCTGTTTGTAATGTTCCTCATACGAAGGCTGGGTTTGGCACCAGCCGGATTTTGCCTCTGCCATCGGCTGAATCCACGCTTTTGTGCCGGGGAGGAAATTACACGATGTGATTTCTTCTTTGATTTTCCTTATATCCCGTGATTTTTCAGGGAAATAGTATCTAAAAGCAGCGCCGTCGTTTGAGACCTGGAAAATAACATCTATTTTTTTGCCGCGAGCGTTTTTCAAAT
>CAIYOL010000393.1 GCA_903927855.1 uncultured Planctomycetota bacterium | reverse complement strand
TGAATTTATAGAAGCTGATATGGGTGATAAAGAAATTGCCCGCACCTGTATGAAGGATATCGATGTCTGTTTGCACCAGGGTGCTTTGCCCTCTGTGCCGCGTAGTGTTGAAGACCCTGCCGCTACGCACAAACATTGCCTTGATGCGACTTTCACACTTCTTTTAGCTGCTCGGGATGCCGGTGTAAAACGCTTCGTGTATGCGGCAAGTTCCGCAGCTTATGGCGATACACCGACTTTGCCTAAAATTGAAACAATGCTGCCTCAGCCCCTTTCGCCTTATGCAGTCGCCAAACTTGCCGGCGAATATTACTGCTCGATATTTTACAAAGTCTTCGGTCTTGAGACTATTTCACTGCGGTATTTCAACGTTTTTGGTCCGCAGCAGGACCCGACAAGTCAATATGCAGCTGCAATACCGGCTTTTGTAACGGCTGTTCTGAAGAATGAACCGCCGACCATTTACGGCGACGGCCTGCAAAGTCGGGATTTTACCTATGTCGATAGTGTTGTCGAAGCCAACCTCCTTGCTGCCAGGGCCAAACACACAAAAGGCGATGTCCTGAATATCGCTACTGGTCAAGCTGTAACTGTTAATGAAGTTATTGATATAATCAACGAACTGCTCGGCAAAAATGTTAAGCCGATATATGATGTGCCGCGCCCCGGCGATGTAAAACATTCGCTTGCTGATATCACCCTCGCTAAAAAAACAATCGGATATAAACCTGCCATAACATTCAAACAAGGCCTCGAACTCGCAATAGACTGGTATCGCGATAATCTTCTCTGATTTTTAGGTTTTTCGGAAGAGAAAAAATGGTCAAGTCTCTTATAATCGGCGTTTTTGGTTGTATCGAGTACGCCGTAGCCTTTCTTTTTATTGCATCTCTCGCCTTCACACTCACGCAAGGCCTGGATATTCTTATTCCAGAGGTATATGGTTATTCAACGGAGGATGAATTGACTAAGGCTGTTAAAGATGGTTTCGAATCTAAGCAGATAACGTCTCAGCAGGCCGGGGAGATATGGCGTATTTATCGAGATGACCAGGCCAGACTTCAGAGATTTCGAATACGTATTCTCTATGCTGTTTCACTTTGTATTTCAGTGGTTGTTTTAGTGCTGTTATTCAAAAAGTACCGTTCGCTGCGATTTAGAGAACGCTTCAGAGATTACTTCTTCCCAGCCCAAACTTAATTCTTCGTTGCTATCAATTGCTTTTACTTTAGAGCTGTTTTTTAAGTTTCTGAGCGTCCTGGATTAGGTCTTCTCTGTTTGGTTCTGTTAGCGGGGCGAGGGTAAAGGACCATTCGTAAGAATCCACGGTTCTCTTCGGATTCACACAATTGGCGAAGAAATCAAACGGGCAGTAATCATACCACGGCGCCTTCAGCTTGCGATGGGTCTTTAGGGTCTGGAAACCTTCTTTGCTTATTCTCACAGCGTAATCGCCATACCACTCAAACGAAGTCGTAACAGGTGAAGTGCCTATTTCCTCGTCGTTTAATACTACGATTGCCCCCTGCGGCTCAGTATTTATTGTCAGACGCCTTTCCACGCAGCTGCTGAGTAATAGACTGGCAATTAAGCAGGCGAACAAGACTACGGATGATAAACTCCATTTTTTCATAAAACAAGCTCTCCTTAAGTTATCAAATTGCTCTATTGCACTATTATAGGGGAAAAACGGAAAGTTAAAAAGCCAAAAATAAATAGTTCGATGCTACTAACTACAGGCCCTTCGACTTTGCTCAGGGCAATTTTATCCGCCACATAGGCGGATAAAATTGGCTTCGTTTGGGTTCGTTTTGACCAAGTGTCCAATGTTGGTTTTTCGCTGTAATTCATTGTCACAGTTGCGGTTATAAATATTTGACTTTTTCGGAAATTGGGTTCGTTTCGCATAATTTAGTTCATTTTGATTGATCGATTTTCAGCCACAGATTACCCAGATTAACACTGTTCTTTCGACGCAGATTGCGCAGAGGGTTTGGCCGGGAGGCGTTCTCGACAAAGCTTGTGCTCTCCCTAAGGGATGCGCAAGTCTTCGTCTCGACCACCCGGCAGCAATGCTGCCCCGCCTTATCAGGCGTCCGGCTCACCTTTTGTATAAGCGGACTAAGTAAACTTCTGCTCTTTTCCATAAAGAGACTTTCTCTCTACAATTGGACGAACATGCGCGATTGATGCGAAAATTCCGGCTTTTTAAAGTGTGCTTTTTGAGCTAACTTGTTGTGATTAAAGGAGTAAAAATTTTTTCGAATTTTCCGATTTTCCTCTCGGGGTACCAACGGTTTTGATTGAAAAGAGTATAGGGGATAGGGTTTAGGGCGTAGGGGATGGGGTAAAATAATTCAAAAGGCAAAAGTTAAAAGTAAAAATTTTTGCTGTTGCGGCTTCCGGCATTTTGAGCTTTTTCCAATTATAAAACTCGTGCAACCCAACCTGCTGCAATAAAAGATACCAAGCATATGACAACATTGATTATTATTACTTGTTTCAGAGGTGGAGTCCATAACAGCCATCTGAACAGTTTAATTTTTGGGATAATTCTCAAAAATAATATGTCCAGCAATACAGGCAATATTATCAAGTAGATTAACCAAGTAATCCATAACAGCAAAATGGGCATTTCCTCTGTAAGGTTAAAAACTATCCACAACAACGTATAGGGATTGACAAATAATATGCTAAAAATAAAATGAGCTAAGAATACTGGCCAGAACCGCCTTGAACGAGGTTCTAAATCTTTATTCATGAAACGAATCAAACCAACTTTAACTAATGACCCTAACAGAACATATACAATAAACCATGTATAGCTTAGATTAACGATAGCTTGACCTAGTACCATCATTGCTCTGTCGTACGTTCCATCGTCACCCATAGAATACCTCTACATTTCCTCTCTCTTAATCTCCTCATCAACAAAATCTATTACCTCAGAGCCAAACTCAACATCAAACCATTCTTGAAACTTCTTACCTAGGATTTCCCATATAACTCTGTATATTTTTGGTCAGCTACACCGCTGAGCCTCATTTCCAATAGAATTCGTGATTGTCCCTAATGTTCAATATTCAATATTCAAAAATTAGTATGGTGTCCCCAGATTAGAGCGCCATTTACTCAACAGCGCCGTGCTTTTTGAGCAAGTCGATTATTTCCCTTGGACCGTTTGGTGTTACTAACCTTAGAGGGGTTATGCCATCTTTAGCTTTAGCATTAACATTTGCTCCGTTTGCAATGAGAAGTTTCACTATTTCGATGTTATTTCCATCGACAGCATAGTGTAAGACAGTAGGGGCCTCAATACAACTATGAAATCGGGTGTAAAAGTAGAGTCCTTTAGCATTAACGTCTGCACCCTTGGCGATGAGAAATTCTGCTATATTTCTGTAACCTTTACTTGCCGCAATGCATAGAGGAGTCTCGCCGCTACCTTCTTTAGCATTGACGTTTGCACCATTAGTGATAAGAAGTTTGACTATATCCGTGTGCCCATTTTCTGCTGCAAAATGCAGAGCGGTATAACCATCATAAATTCTGCCTTCGCCTTTATAGTATCTTGCATTGACATTAGCCCCTTTGGCAATGAGCAATTCTGCCACTTCATACCATCCACGTGCAGCAACATAATGCAAGAGAGTACCGTCTTTATTGGCTTTTTTAACATCTGCTCCATTTTTAATAAGAAGCATTACAATTTCCATATCATTAGCATCATTAGTAGCCTTCTCTTCTGGGGTTTTGTCATACCAGCTTCGCCCACCAATTGCATTACATAAAGGTGTTTCACCCTTTTCGTCTTTGGCGTTCAAGTTCGCACCGTTGGCAATAAGAAGTGGTAAAATTTCTTTCCTACCTTGGCGGACTGCTAACAGAAAAGGAGTTTTACCAAAAGCATATGAATACACACCGCTGATTTTGACATTAACAGTTGCTCCTTTTTCAAGGAGCAACTTAACTATATCATAATGGTCATACCATATCGCATTATACAAAGGGGTAGCACCGTCGATTGGGCATGCATACTTTACATTATTTTCTTCACCAATCTTATAGGCTTCCAAGAAACATTTTGAATTAACCATTGATGGATATACTCGGACGAAGAAATCAACAACACTTATGTTTCCATCTTCTATAGCAATCAGTAATTTAGGATCAACAGACTGCCATACATATGGTTTTTCTGATGATTTAAAGCCTGTAAAAATCAGACCAGCCGGTAAAACCAACAGCACAATCATCAACTTTTTTGTGTTAACCATGGTATTTCTCCCTAAAAAAGGTTGCATTTTTTGTCTTCCGAAATTTAATTTGAATCGCAACATCTGGATTTGCCCCAGAAGACCTCATAATTGCGGTTGGAGTTAAAAGGCGGGTCGATATAGATAAGGTCAACGCATCCATCGGGGAATTTTTTCAACTGGTCGAGGTTATCGCCGCAGAAAATAACGCGGGTATCGATTAGAGAGGATGGTTTGCCTGCCGGAACTGCTTTTGCGGATGCTTTTTTGGATTTTGCCGCCTTTTTCTTCGCCATAAGCGGTAAGTATAAGCATCGCTTAATAACTTGCAAGAGGCAATTGCATAGACAATAGGAGTTGGGTCCCCTGTTTCTTGCCAAAGGAGCAGCACCCGGGGATGACGCATTGCGTCAATTGCCACATCAACCTGCTTCGGCAAACTCAGCACAGGTACGGCGGATTCGCAATGACGGAAACTGGATTCCCGCTTTCGCGGGAATGACAGATGAATCAAAAAAATCAGAAATTATTTGCAAAACCGAATCTATCGTGTATAATTGTTTTTATGAATCGAACTTACGCAATTCGTTCTTCGCAAAAGGCAAATCTGAGCCTTATCGCCCTCCTTTTGCGCCGCCAGGCGCAATAACCCTTTTTTCCACAAAAAATCTATATTTGCATCCAAGCGTTTTTTGATAAATTCGTAGTAATTTGACCCTGTTTGGGGTAAATTGACCCCGGACAGCGGCAGTTTTTGGAGAAAACAAATGGCTGAAGAAAAAATCATAATTTTCGATACCACCTTACGCGACGGCGAGCAGGCGCCGGGGGCATCTCTGACAATATCTGAAAAGCTCGAAATCGCCCAGCAATTAGCGGTTTTGGGCGTCGATGTAATAGAAGCGGGCTTTCCTGTTTCCTCGCCTGCGCAGTTCGAAGCGACAAAGCAAATAGCCGAACAGGTCAAAGGCCCGACGATTTGCGGTCTCGCCCGGTCGACCGGGGAAGACATCGAATCGGCAGGCAAGGCCCTTGCGCCGGCGAAGAAGCGGCGCATACATACGTTTATCGCGACTTCGCCGATTCATATGAAATACAAGCTGAAGAAGACAAGCGACGAAGTCCTGAAACTGGCTGTCGAGGCCGTCAAGTACGCAAAGACCTTCACCGATGATGTCGAGTTTTCGCCGGAAGACGCCTGCCGAAGTGAAATGCCGTTTTTGATTGAGGTGTTGACCGCGGCGATAGAAGCCGGCGCGACAACTTTGAATATTCCGGACACAGTCGGCTATGTTCTGCCGTATGAGTACGGCCGAATTATCGCCCAGCTTAAATCAGACGTTCCGGGTATAGACAAATGTATAATAAGCACCCATTGCCACAACGACCTCGGAATGGCGGTCGCAAATTCGCTGACTGGTGTGCGAAACGGCGCGCGGCAGGTCGAGTGCTCCATAAACGGTCTCGGCGAGCGGGCGGGCAACGCTGCACTCGAAGAGGTCGTGATGGCGGTGCATACGAGGCCGGACTTCTTCGGTAAAGACAGGGCCAAGCCACTAACGACGAACATCAAGACAACGCAGATTCACAAGACCAGTCAGTTAGTGTCACGGCTGACGGGCTTTGTGATTCAGCCCAATAAGGCCGTTGTCGGCGCCAACGCCTTTGCACATGAGAGCGGCGTGCACGTTGATGGCGTGCTCAAGGAACGAAGCACATACGAGATTATGACGCCGGAAAGTGTCGGCCTGGGCAGCTCGCGTATGGTGCTCGGCAGGCACACGGGCAGGCACGGCTTTGCAGACCGCTGCAAAAAGCTCGGCTACAAGCTCGCCAAAGACGAGCTTGAGCAGGCATACCAGAAGTTTTTGCAGGTGGCGGACAAGAAAAAAGAAATCTTCGATGACGACCTGGTTGCGATTATAGACGATGAGGTGCGGGTAATCGAGCACACGTTCGAGATGGAATATCTGCGGGTGCTGATAGAGACGGGGACAAGCCCGACGGCAACAGTTAAAATCCGTAGCAAAGGTAAATTAAAAGAGGCACAGGCCGAAGGCGATGGTCCCGTCGATGCGGCTTATGAGGCGATTCGCGAGGCGACCGGCTTCTCACCGACGCTGGAAAGCTACTCGATTCGGGCGGTAACCAGCGGCAAAGAGGCCCTCGGCGAAGCAACCGTCAGAATTAAGCAGGATAGCCGAACCTGCATAGGCAGGGGCGTCTCGACTGATATTATTGAGGCAAGCGCAAAGGCCTATGTCGACGCTATCAATAGGATGGTGGCAAGAAAAGACAGCGGCGAAGAGACGGAAGTAAAAGTAGAATTGTGAAGTTAGGGTATAGGGGACAGGGTGTAGGGTATAGAAATAATGGAAACGAAGAAACTAAGAAGTTTTAAAGAGCTTATAGTATGGCAAAAAGCTTATAAACTTGTTTTGGAAATTTACGAGTTCACGAATAATTTTCCGAAGGCTGAAACGTATGGATTAACACAACAAATTAGAAGAGCAGCAATATCAATTCCTTCAAATATAGCTGAAGGATATGGAAGAAAACATAAAACTGACTACCATAGGTTTTTGTCCATGGCCTATGGTTCTCTGTTAGAATTGGAAACTCAATGTTTGCTGGCGGTAGATTTAGGTTATACAAAGCAGAATAATATTATTGAAGGTTTATTAAAGGAAGTAGGCGGAATGCTTTACCGTATGATGTATCCAAAACAAGATATCGAGGCAGGTAAAACTGTCCCCTAAACCTTATACCCTGAACCCTAAGGAAAATATATGTCAATGACGATAACGGAAAAAATTTTGGCAAAAGCAGCGGGCAAGAAAAAAGTTGCCTCGGGCGAACTTGTTAATGCGAATATCGATATAGTTATGTGCCACGACGTTACTACGCCGCCGGCTATCTCTATGCTCCAGCGGCTCGGCATCGATAAAGTGTTCGACCCCGAAAAAATTATCGTAACGCCTGACCATTTTCAGCCTGCTAAAGATATTAAAAGCGCAGAGCTTCATAAGCGACTCGATGAGTGGGCGACGCGGCACAATATAAAACATTACTACAAACTCGGCAGAACAGGCGTTTGCCACGCATTACTGCCTGAACAGGGACATACCCGGCCCGGCGAGGTAATCGTCGGCGGCGATTCGCACACGTGCACATACGGCGCTTTTGCGTGCTTCAGCACGGGTATCGGTTCGACTGATTTGGCTGCGGCAATTGCTACGGGCCAGCTTTGGTTCAGAGTCCCTGCGTCAATTAAGTTTGTGCTCAAGGGGACACTGCCTAAAGGCGTTTACAGCAAGGACGTGATAATAGCTGTAATTACGCGAATAGGCGTCGATGGCGCGCTCTATAAGGCGATGGAATTTACCGGACCGGCACTGGCGAAAATGTCGATGGAAGCGCGAATGACCATAACGAATATGGCCATCGAAGCGGGCGCAAAAAACGGCATCATCGGTTTCGACGATGTGACAAAACAATACCTCGACGAGCACCTGAAAGAAAAAACTGATTACACCGTGTATGAATCCGACAAAGATGCCGAATACGTCGGCGTCGAAGAGTTCGACTGCTCGAAATTAGAGCCGATGGTTGCTCTGCCGCATCTGCCGAGCAACGGCGTGCCTATCGGCAAATGCGCCGGCAAGGCAATGGACCAAGCATATATCGGAAGCTGCACCAACGGCAGAATCGAGGATTTGAGAATAGCAGCAAAAATTCTCGAAGGCAAAAAGGTCGCCATAAGGACCATCATTGTCCCCGCGACGCCCGAAATCTGGAAACAGACAATGGATGAAGGTCTGTTCAATATATTCTATGACGCCGGCTGTGTAATTGCGGCGCCCACCTGCGGTGCGTGCCTCGGCGGTTTTATGGGCGTATTAGCTGAAGGCGAAAAGTGCGTCAGCACAACCAACAGAAACTTCGTCGGCAGAATGGGACATCCGAAGAGCGAAGTTTATCTTGTCAGCCCGGCGACAGCGGCAGCATCGGCGGTAGAAGGTAAGTTAACCGACCCAAGAAAATATATGTGAGGAAACAATGTCAAAAGCACATGTTTACAAGCGCGACCATATAAATACGGATGAGATAATTCCGGCCAGATACTTAAACACCGATGACCGGCAGGAGTTAGCAAGGCATTGTCTCGAGGATTTAGACCCCGGCTTTGTCAAAAAAGTTAAAAAGGGCGATTGTATAGTTGCCGGCGAGGACTTCGGCTGCGGTTCATCGAGAGAGCATGCCGTCTGGTCGATTTGCGGCGCCGGCGTGCAGACTGTAATCGCAAAATCCTTTGCGCGAATCTTCTACCGCAACGCCATCAACAATGGTTTTTATGTAATTGAATCGCCGGACGCGCCTGAGAAAATTAGCGACGGCGACGAACTGAAAATCGATTTCAAAGCCGGCTTGATAAAAAATAAAACAACAGGCGTTGATATTAAGTTTGCTCCGCTGCCGGACTTTGCCCTCGAAATAATCAGCGACGGCGGCCTGCTGGAACATATAACCAAAACGCAAAAGTAAAGTAACAACAAAGGAGATACGAAAGTGGCAAAGAGTTACAAAATTGCAGTGATGCCCGGTGACGGCACAGGGCCGGAAGTAACGGCGGAAGCGGTGAAGGTATTAAAATCCGCTGCGGATAAGTTCAAATTCAAGGTCGATTTGACAAATTTTGATTTCGGCGGCGAAAGATACAAGAGGACAGGCGAGACCCTGCCGGATAGCGCAATAAAAGAGCTTCGCAAATTCGACGCGATTCTGCTCGGCGCTATCGGCCATCCCGATGTGGCGCCGGGAATTCTCGAAAAGGGCATTCTGCTCAAGGCACGTTTCGAGCTTGACCAATATATCAATCTGCGGCCTGTGAAACTCTATCCCGGCGTCGAGACGCCATTAAAGAATAAAGGCCCAGATGACATAAACTTCGTCGTCGTCCGCGAAAACACCGGTGACGCCTACACCGGCGCCGGCGGCTTTACAATGAAAGGGACGCCACAGGAAGTGGCGGTGCAGTCGGCGGTCTACAGCCGTTTTCAGGTTGACCGCTGTCTGAAATACGCGTTCGAATACACCCGCAAGTACGGCAAAAAGGCGACTGGCAGAGGAGAAAACAACACCCTCGCTCTCTGCGGAAAGACGAACGTCTTAACGTATATCTACGACCTGTGGGAAAGGGCCTTTCACGAGATGGGCCAGAAAGAATATCCGGATATTAAAAGGGAATACTATCACGTTGACGCCACCTGTATGTGGTTCGTGAAAAATCCCGAATGGTTCGACGTGATTGTTACGGGCAATATGTTCGGTGACATCATCACCGACCTCGGCGCGATGATTCAGGGCGGGATGGGCATCGCTGCCGGTGGCAATCTCAACCCGGAAGGCGTCAGTATGTTTGAGCCAATCGGCGGCAGCGCTCCGAAATATACCGGCAAAGGCGTCATCAATCCCCTTGCCGCCATCTGCGCTGGACAAATGATGCTCGCATCCCTCGGCGAAGAAAAGGCAGCCGATACAATAGAAAAAGCTGTGATGTTCGCGACCGCAAAAAAGCTCAAATCGCTCGCAGCAGGAAAAATGGGATTCTCGACCAGCCAGGTCGGAGATATAGTTGCAGAAAAAGTAGCTGAATAGAAAAATGCCAGCGAACCTGACGCCAGATTATTATAAAGCTGAGCAGTGGTATCGCGAAGCGACTACCAATGAGGAGAAAATCCTTGCGATTGAACAGATGCTGGCGGTTATGCCCAAGCACAAAGGCACCGACCACCTAAAGGCAGACCTGCGCAGAAAGCTCAGCGCCTTAAGAGAAGCTCCCGTCAGCAAGGGGAAAGGTACACACCTCGATATTTTCCACGTCCAGCGAGGCGGCGTAGGTCAAATCGTGCTCCTGGGAATACCTAACTGCGGCAAAAGCTCCATCGTTGCCGCTTTGACAAATGCGAAAGTCCACATCGCCGAGTTTCCGTTTGCGACAGCCGCGCCCGTCCCCGGAATGATGAAGTTCGAGGATGTTCATATTCAGCTCGTCGATATGCCGCCTATCACCGCCGACCACAGCGCCCCCGGCCAGGTGGGGACATATCGCAACTGTGATTTGATTGCTATCGTAATTGACCTTTCCGCCGACGTGACCGAACAAATGCGAATCTGCCTGGATTTCCTCGAATCGAAAAACCTGCTTATCGATGAACACACGCCCGCCGCTGACGGACGCGGCAACGTCCTCGGCAAAAAGGCCTTGTGCATATGCACAAAGTGCGATATCACAAAACCAGGCGCACTTGAGATCCTCAAACAATCCTGCAAATACCCATTCGAAGTTGTGGAAATCTCTACCGAGACAGGCGAAGGCCTCGGCAGGCTTCCTGCCTTGTTCTTCAGCTTACTGGGCATCATCCGCATCTACGCCAAACCGCCGGGCAAAAAACCCGATATGGCTGACCCCTTTACGCTGCCGACAGGCTCAACTGTTTCAGATCTGGCCACCGCCATCCACAGGGAATTGGCGGACAAACTTAAATTCGCAAAAATCTGGGGCACAGACGTCTATCAGGGCCAAAATGTCCAGAAAAACCACATCCTCAGCGACAAGGACATTATCGAATTGCATTTCGCATAATTTTTACTACAATATTTCTTGCAGCCGCCAAGATAAAACATTTTTTTAAAAGGAGACCGGCTTTAATATGGAATGCAAAAAAGAAAAGAACCTGAAAGACTGCAATTGCTCATATCCGGGCTGCAGCAGAAAGGGTATGTGTTGCGAATGTTTGAGTTATCATTTGTCAAGCAGACAATTACCAGGCTGCTGCTTTCCCGAGACCATCGAAAAAACTTACGACCGCAGCTTCAAGGCCTTCGCAAAGGCCTGGAAATTATAATACAAAACCTTCCTGTAAAACCAGATAGCTTCAAAAATGAACGTCACCAGCAATAATCAGAATAGCAGCGGCCTGAGGCTGCTGCTGCGGGCCTTGCGAAACAGAAACTACCGCCTGTTCTTCACGGGGCAGGGCCTATCCCTTATAGGCACCTGGATGCAGAGCGTCGCTATGAGCTGGCTGGCGTACCGGCTCACGAATTCTATCTTATTCCTCGGCGTCGTCAGCTTTTCCAACGGCATCCCGGTCTTATTCGCCGCCCCATTCGGCG
>CAIYOL010000392.1 GCA_903927855.1 uncultured Planctomycetota bacterium | reverse complement strand
TGGGAATTCAAACAACGGCAATTGCCCACATACCGACTGCTGCTTCAGAAGCGACTGCTTCAAGGTGCCTTGCTACTCCGCGGTATAAAGAAAGAACTGCAAGCTAAAGTTTTTTCGGACTTTACACAACACATACCAAACGTTGTCAAAATGGGTCTGCAAATCGGGGCGGCTGTGAAAAAAATTGAGCCATCACAGATGCTTCTGGTCTTTGTATTGACAGCACTGGCGGTATTCTTCGGGAGCCCCCTATTATATCAGCACTGATATCACAACAAAAGAATTGTCGCTTCGAAAGTTGAGGGTTCGATAGCCACCAGCCATTATTCAGCAAGGATTTTAAGACGATTTTGGAAGCGATCGGCATTGAAACCCTTAAAACCACAAAAAGAATCTTTAATTAACGCCGAACAGTAACGCCGATAATATAGAGGAATTAAAGAAAAGACGCTCTTAACAGCAAGCTGGTTAAAGAGTTAAGCTGTTCAGGCAACGGCAAAACTGCTTCTAAAATGAATTCCGGGCTGTTGCATTGGTTCGTTAGGCGGTGTGCTTTATTTTCTACATTGCAAAAACCTGTCTCATCACTATAATGTACTTCATAGGCCGATGTCTGGGACACAATCTTGCGCCTCACACACGACTGTTTATATCTCTTTGCCTGCTGTTATGCGGGCATCTGCTGTGTTTGAATACATGAGAAAAGCAGGAATGAAAAACAAGAAAGACACTATTTTGTTGACCGGGGTAACCGGTAACCTTGGAAGCTGGCTTGCCGTAGAAATGCTGCGGAATGGGAAAAAAGTTTTGGCGCTGATGCGAGACCAGAACAGCAAAGCAGCAGGGCGACGACTAAGTCGGATACTTGATATTGCGGGAGGCAGAGAGCTTAAAGATAATATCGAGATAATCCACGGCGACATATGCGAGAAGAATCTTGGGCTTGAGCCGAACACGAAGAGTCTCAAACGTATTTCTAAAATCGTTCACTGTGCGGCGTGCATAAAATTTTTAGGTGACGACGGCAAATCTCATCAACTGATGAACATCCAAGGTACGCTTAACGTTCTGGAATTGGCCAGCCACCTATCCGTACCACTGGTTCACGTCAGCAGCGCTTATATTGCCGGTAAACGCACCGGTGCAGTGAAAGAAAATGAAATTGATGTAGGCCAATCCTTTAACAACATTTACGAGAACACAAAATGCAGGTCAGAAATGCTCGTACACGACTGGGCCCAAACGAATTCCCTGCCTACAGTTATTCTGCGGCCGAGTATCGTTCTGGGAGATGCCCAGTATGGAAGAACCGTTCATTTTGCCTCATTGTATGATTATATGCGAGTTCTGGCCCTTATTGTGCCGCGGCTGGGGAAAAATTGTATCCGCGTCGCAACCAAACCAAACGTAACGAAAAATATTATACCCGTAGATTACTTTGCGAAAGTTTCTTCTTATATCATCAATTGCAACACTTCCGGCACTTATCATATTACCAACCCGTCGCCGTTAACTATGAAAGATTTCGGCCATATCTTTTCCCGCATCTTCGGATTTAATCGCTATAAATTGGTAAAAGCCGACAGTTTTCTCAGTCACAAGCCCAATAGAATCGAAAGACTAATCCAAAAAGCAACTTCGGTCTATAACCCTTATATGCAGTCAGAACCTGTTTTTGACAGGACTAATACTGACGCAGTTCTGGCCGGCAGCGAAATAGAATTGCCATTAACGAATTTATCATACTTCAAGAAATTGCTCGACTACGCCTGCTCAGTGAACTGGCGATGAAATCTCAGTTGATATAGACAGGGCAAAGGGGGACTCCTTCAACTCTGCTCAGTAAAAACCAGCTCAGAATGACGGTACCACTTGAGGTGATTTTGAGTTGACAGTGATGCGGCAATCGGCTAAAACCAAGCAAGACAAAGCAAAAATATCGAGAAAGGAGTGATATATGAAGACGAAAATACTTGCGGCGTGTTTGTGTTTAGCAATTGTATTGGCGACCGGTTGTGCTATCGCACCGGAAGAGCCGGAGGGAAAAGCGGTTTTGTCGGCTGAAGTAAATGAGGCAATAGCGGTATTCAAGGAGAAAGACCCCCATATACAGCGATTCTTTGACAAATCCTACGGCTATGCGGTGCTGCCGAAGGTATTCAAGGGGGCGTTCTTAGCCGGCGGCGCTTACGGCAAGGGCGAAGTTTACGAGCAGGGAAAATTGGTCGGTTTCTGCAGTATGTCGCAGGCAACGCTGGGCTTCTCGCTGGGCGGCGAGTTCTTCCGTGAAATCGTCTTCTTCAAGGAGAAAAACGACTTAGACGTGTTCAAGACCGAGGAGTATACATTTTCCGCGCAGGTTACAGGTGTAGCCGTCTCTCTCGGTGCGGCAGCGAAGGCCGACTACAAAAAAGGAATGGCAGTATTTATCGCAACTGACACCGGGCTAATGGTCGATGCGTCGCTGGGCGGACAGAAATTCAATTACCTCGAAAAGTCCGCAGCAAATCATTAAGCGGCGAACCGAACGGCAGTTTATAGTAAAATGATTTTGGCGGCCCAGTCCTCGGTAGAGGAATTTTGTCCATCAGGGAATGGAGGCGGAGTCAATATTCCCTCTTCATTTGATTTAATGGTAACGCTTTTTTCCCATCGGCCATCGCGGGGATTAAACCACCGGAAAGTATAAGATGAGTGAGGTTTAAACCCGCTCAATGTCGGCAGCACAGCCTTGTTCTCAAAATAAAGCAGGGCAAAATCTTTTTCAGGTGTACACATCATAAACGACCAACCGTCCAAACCTCTTTCAGGACTACCTGTCGCTTTTTGCGGGTGTATGTTTTGCGAGGTGGGCTGCAATTGCTGGTACTTGTTGCCTTGCGATAAAATAAAAGCCGCAAGATGCTGCATATAGGCGCCCGATTTATACTTTAACGCGACCCAGAAATGAGGACGAAGGCCGGCAGGCTCACCGGTTGAGGTAATATCATAGGCGGCGGTGCCGTGGACGTGACCTGACAAGCCGCCCGAAAGAACGGAGCCATACATTTGTGCGCGTGAGAAATAGTTATCTCGCAGCGAATCCGCGGGCGGACGCTCGCCGTTCGGCATATTTATCTCGTGGTTCCAGCCGGTATAATACGGCTCAAAATTTATAGCCGGGTAAGGAGGAACAAAGTTAAAAAGGATTTCAAGAGCTGCTTTCACACTATGGTCGCGCGGTTTGTTGCCGACGCTGTGCATAGTCAGCCAAGGACAATTCTGATCGTGGCCAAACTGAGTATATGTGGAATCGCTAATTAGTGTTGTGTACGGCTGCCCGAATGGAAGCGGGCCGTATTTTTTTAAATGATAAGTAAGAGCTGCGTTGAATTCATCGGCGGAGAGACTGTATTCTTTTGGAATCCAATCGAGATGAATACCGCTGAAGATTATATTATACGCACCATATCTTGAGATAAGATATTGAACATATCGAGCGAAAGAATCATTAAAGTCAAAATAAGCCTTCCACGCGGGGCAGTTGTCTCTTCTTACGGTCTCCAATAAAGGAACAAAACCCTGCTCGGACAAATACTGCATCTTTTTGTCGAGGCTTTGGAAATACTCCGGGACAATGTGATTAAAATCGGCCACGCCTTCGTGATTAGGCGACATTTTAAAGGGCCTGTTGCCGAATTCGTCTCGCATATCTTTAGCGGTAACTTGGCCATTTCCAACGGGGTAATCAAATTTTTCCCACGCATTTCTCAAATATATACCATTGGAATCGGCGTAAGTTGCGGGATGGCAGTCCGCTTCCCAGTTTGGAAAGCAGGCAATCATACTGACGGAATTGTAGCCCTGCCTTTTGCGGTATGCCGCGGCGTCTTCAAACCCGATGCCCGGGCCGGGCACATAATTTTCTGCAGGGGTAACACCCCTGAAAGGCAATCGCCAAGTGGTTGCCGCCAGCCAGGTGTCACCGACCATAAAAAACGGCGTGCCGTCGGCATATTGCAACGCGTGGCCGTTAGGTGATGGACGAATGAAGCCGCGGCGGTTGGGGTTGAGCAATTTTTCTTTCCTAGTCCAGTTGACGGCGTTAAATTCACCGGAGAGACCATTAAGCCCTTTATCATCGGGCTGGTTTGAACCGCTGGTCCATTGCCATTTGCCTGGCGATGTCGCCACCATACGGACGACAAAACGATTGCCGCTATCCCAGAAGCCATAAATTCGTTTAGAGAAATTCGGGCCTTTCAGCTCGACCCAGCAGGTCACATCCGTATAATAATTTTCATAATTCTTTTCTGTTTTCAGCGTGATTTCCTTCATTTCCCATACGTGAATATCTGAAGGACCACTGGCGTTCAGTGTATTAAGGGGAACGTTTACAATAAGCAGAAAAATGATACAAAAGGACAACAGGTTTCGATGTTTAGTATCCATAACCAGTAAGAGTTCCTTAAACAAGGTAATGTTGCAGACCAGCGGCCGATATGCTATCATACGAAGCCGTTGAAATATACGCCCGACTGACAAATTTTAAATTAACTCTGGATTAAGGCGAGGTAGGATGCCCTCTAATGGTCTTCGCAATCTTGCGCTTTTACTGCTGTTTTTGCCATTGGCATCCGCTTATGGCGACACAAATATCCTTATCAACCCGGGATTTGAAAGCGGGACAGAAGGCTGGGCCGGCAGAAACTGCGCAATTGAGGCGGTTACATCAGTATCGCATAGCGGCTCGGGCAGCGTAAAAGCATCGGGCAGAACGACAAACTGGCAGGGTGTGAGACAATCCGTGTTCGACAAAATGGTCAATGGAAAGACCTACCGGATATCTGGGTGGGTGAGACTTGAAAACGCTGCAAGTGCTGCCGTGATTTTATCGGTTGACCAGCAGGACGGCAGCGGGAACAATTACCATAACGTAGCAAGCGCTACTGCCACGGACAGCAACTGGGTATTGCTTTCGGGAGACTTTACATTGGATGTGAACGGCACGTTATCGTTTCTGGAAATTTACTTCGAGGGGCCGGCCGCGGATGTCAATTTTTACGTTGATGATGTCAACGTATTTGGTCTGGAGTTTGTTCCTGCCAAGGCGATTCCTGTCGAACCTTTGGCGACGGGCGAGATTGATGCAGGTAAACGCTACCAAAAAATCGAAGGTTTCGGCGCCAGCGGGGCATTCTACGTGAAAGAATTTGTAAACCACCAAAAAAAAGACCAGCTTTATAATATTCTCTTTAAGGAGCTCGGCCTTGATATACTCCGCATAAGAAACTGCTACGACATCAACCGCCCCGACTTCGATTACTCGGTGGAAATAGCCAAAGGAGGTGTTGCTGCCCTTGGGGGGAACCTCAAGATTATGATTTCCTCGTGGTCGCCGCC
>CAIYOL010000391.1 GCA_903927855.1 uncultured Planctomycetota bacterium | reverse complement strand
GTTCAATATCGATGCAGGCCGAACAGAGCGATACAACCAACAGTACCAAGCGCAACTGGAGGCCTCTTTACCAATGGGTATCGGTGCGAAGTTACATATAACTATCAATCAAAATTTAACAATGGAGCTTCTTGAATAATCGGTAATTAGTGATTGGTAACTACCAGTTACCAGTAACGGAGGTAATCGCAGATTGGAACGCAAAAATCTATGGGCGCCCTGGCGAGTCGAATACATCCAAGGCCTGAGCAAAAGTAGTGTCTGTTTCATCTGTCATGATTTGAAGAAGCCACAGGATGATGATAAAAATCTGGTGTTATGGCGCTCAGACAAAAGCATCGTAGTGCTAAACCGCTTTCCCTATAACAACGGCCATTTACTAATAGCCCCCGCCCGACATATCGCCGACCTTGAGCAGGCAAGCGACGAAGAGCTGCTGGAATTAACCAAGCTGGTCAGGGAATCAAAAAAGGCCCTTTCCCTGGCGATAAAACCCCACGGTTTCAATGTTGGGATGAATTTCGGCAGGTGCGCCGGAGCTGGATTACCCGATCATTTTCATATCCACGTCGTTCCACGTTGGGATGGGGACACAAATTTTATGAGTGTATGCACTGATACCAATGTTATAAGCCAAAGTTTGGCCGAGCTTCTCAAGCAATTAAAGCAGATAAGCAAAGAACACAACCTTCCCAGTTTATAAATATGTCTGAAGAACTAAGCTGTTACGCCGTTGCTGAGACTTGCAGCCGTGGCCGAAGGTTCGCAGAAAAGCCGCATCCGTATCGCTCAGACTTTGAACGCGACCGCGACCGCATAATCCACTGCTCGGCATTTCGCCGGCTGGAAGGCAAAACACAGGTATTCACACCGGGTCTGGACGACTTTTATCGCACACGCCTTACCCACACTATCGAAGTAGCACAAATAGGAAGAACCATCTCAAAAGAGCTCCAGTTAAATATTAATTTAACCGAGGCAATATGTCTGGCACACGATTTGGGACACTCCCCTTTCGGACACGCTGGCGAAAAAACCCTTAACCGCTTAATGGCTGATTTCGGCGGGTTCGAGCATAACTTGCAGTCATTACGCATCGTCGATTTGCTCGAACACCCATATCCGGATTTCCCCGGCCTGAATCTGATGTATGAAACCCGACTGGGATTAGCCAAACATCGAAGCCCCTATGATAACCCGCAGGACGGCACCTTTGCTGAGTCAAACTGCTCGCTTGAGGGACAGGTTGCAGACATCGCCGACCGAATCGCAGTAAACTCTCACGACCTTGAGGATGGTCTCCGAGCTGGTCTGATTTGTAGCAAGCAATTAAAAAACGTCGAAATATTCACAGAAGCACAAAACCGAATAAACGCCAAAGCGATGGAAGACCCGATAGTCCAAAAAACAAGAACTGCAAAAGCAATTATCGATATGCTCGTTGGTGACTGCATCGATACGAGTCAGAAAACCATCACCGGTGTTAATCTCAAAACTGTCGACCAAGTATATCAACGCAGCGAAAATTTAATTACGATTTCTGCTGAAAACAACACCAAACTCACCGTGCTGGAAAAGTTTTTAATGAAGAACTTTTATCAGCATACATCAGTGACACAAACAGCAAAGCAAATTGAAGATTGGCTACAGCAGCTTTTTGAAAAGTTTTGTCGCAAACAAGAACTGATGCCAGGCTATTTTCAAAAACTGATAAAGAGAGACGGTCTGCAGCGGACGGTATGCGATTACATTGCGGGTATGACCGACAGGTTCTGCTTGAAAATGCTGGAAAATCCGGCTGAAACCGCTGATAACCTTTGACTTAGATTAGATCTTCAGCTAACTTTCTATAATTATGAAAAGATTGCTTACGTCCTGTTTTGGTCTTGGCTGGTTACCAGCCGCTCCGGGAACGTGGGGCTCACTGCCGCCGGTGTTGCTCTTTGCCTTGATGTGTCATTTCGGTTCAGCAACCGCAGCAATATCAATTGCAATGATAGTTTCAGCTTTGGCCGGCTCTATTGTTTGTATCAAATTTGCCCCTGTTGTGATCGCAGCAACAAATGAAACCGACCCTCGAGAAGTGGTTGCCGATGAATTTTCGGGCCAGGCAGTTACGTTTTTATTCATAGCTGCAGTCACGATTAGCAACATTTGGGTTGCCGGATTGCTCGGCTTTTTGCTTTTTAGGCTTTTCGACATTCTCAAACCCTGGCCAATCCGCAGGCTTGAGAAGCTGCCTAAAGGCTGGGGCATCCTTGCAGACGACTTATTAGCAGGAGTGTTTGCGGGGATAACTTCGCTGGTTTGTCTGGTTTTATGGAGTAACTGGCGATTACCCGGAGAACACGGATGACAAAAGAATATTCTATCAGCATCTGCAGAGAATTGGAGAAACAATGTCACCTCGCAAGTTTACATCGTCCAATTCGGGTTGCTCGCTATGATAGCGGCACCGAATTGGTTTACGATGTTACAGGAATTACAAAAGCAAACTCGGCCAAAGTGCATCTGGTCGTAGAGGATTTTGTAGGCGGAGGATTCGCAGGCCAAGTTTACAAGGTAAAGATACTGGCGATTGATGGCGAACCGATAGATGGTCTCAAGGTTGCCGGCGTCTATGCAATGAAGATTCTTGTTCCGCCTTCGGGATTGGGACGCCTGTTTCGCAATGTGCTTTACTGGATTGGTTTCCAGGGACCATTTCAGCTTCAGGTAAACCCGGCAGCAACCAGGGCCGGCTCCCTTTGGCAGAAATTTATACGGCGCAGCGCAAAAATTCGATTCGGCGATGAAACCGCCGTTGTGGATATTTACGCAACGCTTGTTGATAATACCCTCGGCAGCTGCGGCGAATTGCGAGAATGGGTCGATGGGCGCACCTGGCGATTGGAGGTCGATGACCGGCTGGATTTATTAAAACGCTGGCGCAGAGGCTTTAAAGTCGACCAGCAGCAGCTTGGTTCACCCGAATATCGCACAAAGCGGCAGTTTATGCGGGAATTTGTAAAACTGCTGCACAATATTGGCGCGTATGAATTCGCAAGGCAATACGAGTGGTCAACCTGTAAAAGCCAGCCAAACTGTCTAAAACGCACAGAAACCGAAAATAACCCGTCTGCCGGACTGGTAGCAGTCGATTTCAGGGCCGGTCTCGCTCTCTTGCCTTTCCTGCCGATGAGCCCGGGCGATTTTAAACTCATTTGGAATGGATTAGAGCGCGGCTCGCTCGTGCAATTCGACAGAGGCGATTTGAATAAACTGAAAAGTTTCATCGACAATCACAAAGAGCATTTCGGCGATATGCACGGCTTATTTGATGAACTTACGCAAGCCGAAGACGTTTATCGAAATTCAGTTCCCGATATTACGCACAACCACATTCGGCTTTTATACAGCAAAAAGCTCCGGACAACTATATTTGATAGCGCCGTTACGGGCTGGAAGATAAGAAACATCATCGACGAAAATGGTTTTGAGAAACTCTGCCGCAGCAAATTTAAAACCTCTATTTTCTTTTTGCTCGGCCTTTTGCCGTTTTTAGGCAGAGTATTTCGTAAATTCTGGTGCCATAGCAGCTGGCGCAGGCACTACATAAGTATTTTGACTAGTGCGAAATACTTCAAAAATGCCGTCAGGTGCAAGATGCTGGAGTTGCTCGTATCGTGGCACAGGGCCGGCAGGATTTCACCTGAGAAAACAAACCTGCTCTCGCAGCAGCCGTGGCGGGTTTTATATCATCTGCCGTTTCTGCTCCTGGTATTTCCTTCTTTGCACAGACTTTTAACTGATTGGCAGTTTGCGAAGGAGAAACTGTATTCCCTCACCGTAAGACCGGTCAAACTATATTTTAATGCCGAACTTCGCCGGCAATGGCTGCTCGATATGGTAAAA
This sequence comes from uncultured Planctomycetota bacterium, assembly GCA_903927855.1. Taxonomy (GTDB): domain Bacteria; phylum Planctomycetota; class Phycisphaerae; order Sedimentisphaerales; family Anaerobacaceae; genus CAIYOL01. Next base: position 2,143 of record CAIYOL010000391.1, on the reverse strand, counting down.
CAAGGTCAGAAAAAACATATTCTCTCCGACGAGGATGCACAGACAATTCTTTTGCAGATTGACGAGCCTTTCATTGATAAATATCTTAAAAGTCTTGCGGTTCACATCTGCTGTCTGCCGGTAACGCAAATTGTCTCGATGATAGTTGCCGCTGTATATATCATAAAACATCCTGACCTAAGCTGGAAAGAGTGTATTATCGCCGCGGGAGCCATAATGCTGCTCTTCCATGTTATTCCAGTTTCGCCCGGCTCCATTGTTCGCGGTTTATATGTTGTTTATGTTGCTATAAGAGACAAAAGTTTTAGGGATTACAATATTGCTATAGTTTTAGCCTTTTTCAAAATTATCGGCTACCTCGCGTTTCCGATACAGATGATATATCGTTATCCTGCCCTGGCAAGATTTATGGCGGCACACTGGGCGACCGATGCAGTGCATAAAATACCGGTCTTCGGCGAGGCAGGTGCATTGCTGGAGCACTGGGTATTTTCTCTGTTCTACAACTGGCCGTTGACGATAAGACGTCGGATGCGCAAACGGGCACAGATTCGAGCTTCGATGAAGCCGAGATACTGGCACATCGGTTTGTATGTGCTCGCGGCAGCATTAATATTCGGGATTGCCGACTTAACCCTCCTTAAAATAGCGGGAGGACCGCCGAGCTTGAAAGCCATCTGGTGGCTTGTTATAACAGCGCCCCTGCTTTGCGGGATAGGTACCACCCTTGGCTGCCGGGGAGCGGCTTTGTGGAAGCGAATTCTCGCCGCTGCCCTCTGCGGCGTAGCGGTCGGCATACTATACACGATATTTTCTGTGATATTAAGCCGCAACTGCGGAATTACCGCTGGTTACTATCTAATAACTTGTGCATGGCGGGCGTTTGTCTTTGCGGTTTTGTCAACTATCGGAGCGGTAGTTACAGAACTTAAACTCCCTGAGCCGGATTTAAAATAATTTTGGCTTGTTTCGCGTCTTTTTTCTCTTGAGATAAGCTTGAATTTGTGCAACAATTGTCAGGCAATCAGAGGTTTTTGAATATGTCTTCTTGTTAAGGATTTTTCCAACTATGTCAAATAGTTACAGTTCCCTCTGCGATGATTTTTATCTCGATATGTACATCAACACCAAGTTACCCCTGCCGCGGCAGCGCGACACTATTTTGGCCTTTTTCGAACGGATACAAAAGCAATTCCCCTCTATGGGCCGTTTCTTCCGAAACAAAAATGAATACTGTCTGGAAGAAGATTGTGACGCCGGCCAGCACCGATGGATTACTCTTGAAACAAACCATATCGGCTCCGGCATAGTCAATCCTTCAAGCTTTGAAGACGCTTACAACCAGGACAGATTAATAATCGAGCTGGTGCCCTATATGCTCAGTGTAAACCATCTTGATATTGATTCACTGGACGTTACTTTCGCTATGGATTTTGACTATGCAGGCAGCCATGATGAGGTTATTGCCGAAGCACTATTCGGCTCAACCGCTTTTAACTGCCTTCTGGATTTACCAGCAGCCAGGCCTATCGTGTTCTCCCCTGCTGTGGTGGTAGCCCTTTCCGACGATTGCCTTATACAAAGCAGAATAAGCGTAGAGTCAAAAACAAGCGTTTACGAGCCAGGGGAAAAAAGGCCCGTTGTAGATGAGGCGATAACTTTGTCTTTTACAATCCGCCAATACCCATCGAGCACAGAAAAATTTGATGCACTAAAATCCTTTGAAAATCAATGTCGGCTGGCTGAAGAACTAATGGCTGAAAAAATAGTCCCGAACTTTGTCCAGCCGCTAATCAACGTAATCGCTCAAAAACGATTAACATAGATTAAAGGAAGAACGTTAGAATGGCTATTGAAGCACCGGTAAGCAAATTCAGAAAAAACAACTTAAAAATCTATATCGCTGTTTGCATTCTTATCGCAGTTTGGTTTGGATACGATGGTTATTTCAACGAAAAGTTCAAGCAAAAACACACAGATAAAAATGGCAAGCCGGACAGTACCCTAGTTTCCAACCAAAAGGCACCGATTCACTTGTACGATTACGGTAATTCCCTAGTTCCTTTTGTTCTTTGGGGATAAGTCTCATTCCGCATCTTATGCAATGAATTGCGTCGTCTGAATTGTCTGTATTGCATTTTAG
>CAIYOL010000390.1 GCA_903927855.1 uncultured Planctomycetota bacterium | reverse complement strand
TGCCTTGTGTGAATTTGCGCTGAATGGTTCGACAGTGCTGACTTCATGATTGATGAAATGCCGGCCGCTGGCCATCGCAACCCAGGTGTCGCCGGCGCCAACCATATGTGTGCAGGCGTGAAGGGCAAAAATGAGCATTGCCAGCCAGCCTAATATCATCGGCCAGCCGGATAAGGCACTACGCTCGTGACCTGTGAGTTGTAACTCGTCCCCAGAACTATTATTTTGGTCTTTGGTTTTTATTGACTGAGCCATCTTTCTAATCTATCCAATCCCTTGGTAATTTGTTCAATTGAGCAGGCAAAACTTAAACGCACATTTCCATCACAACCAAACGGCAATCCCGGTACAAGGGCAACATTGGCCTGTTCAAGAAGTGCTTTTGCGAAGTCCATACTGCCGCCGATTTTCGCACCATTTATAGTTCGACCATAATGACCCGAAACATCAGGAAAACAATAAAAAGCTCCGGTCGATTCGGGACAGTCTACACCTTCGATGCCGTTCAACCGTTCGGTCATATATTTGCCTCGACGCTCAAATTCCACTCTCATCTTTTCTATGGTCTCGCCTGCGGCAGGGTCGGTCAATGCAATAACTGCTGCATATTGAGCGAAAGTTACGGCATTAGAGGTCATATGAGATTGAAGACGCCCCATTGCCTTTATAACTTCCAGCGGCCCTGCGGTATATCCAAGCCGCCAGCCGGTCATAGAGTAAGTTTTGCTCAGGCCGTTAAGGGTCAGGGTCCTGTCATAGGCATCTTTAGACAGTGAAGCGAAGCTCACAAATTTGGTTTTGCCGTAAATGAGTTTTTCATAAATTTCGTCTGAAAGCACCACCACTTGCGTTACTTCAAGAACCTTTGCGATGGCTTTGAGTTCTTCAGGAACATAAGTAAAACCGCCCGGATTACTGGGCGAATTAAGCACCAGCATAGAGGTCTTTTTCGTTATGGCCTCCTTCAACTGTGCCGGCGTAATCTTGTAACTATTCTTTTTGTCGGTCTGAACAATTTTAGGGACGGCGCCGGCAAGCTTTATCGCTTCCGGGTATGTTACCCAAAACGGCACAGGCAAAATCACCTCGTCGCCGGGGTCAAGTATCGCCTGCATTGCCTCGTAAACGGAGTGCTTGCCACCGATATTAACGATAACCTGCTCAGGAGTGTACTTGAGGCCGTTTTCCCTTGCCAGCTTGGCGGCAATAGCAGTCCGCAACTCAACTATGCCGGCCTCGGCTGTATATTTGGTTCTACCTGCCTTTAACGCCTTTATTGCTGCTTCTTTGATAAAATCAGGCGTGTCGAAATCCGGCTCACCTGCCCCGAAATCGACTATGTCTACGCCTTTGGCCTTCAATTCTTTCGCTCTCGAAGTAACGGCTAAAGTCGCCGAAGGGGGTATCGCCTGGGCTCGTTTACTGATTCTCATTCTTTTCGTGTCTTTCGAAATCCACCTTTTTTGCGAACAATGATATTGAAACCGGAACTATAGGTCAAGAGAATTGGCTAAATCAGATATTAGAAATCTCAGGAAGGTATACGGTTCTGCTTTAATTTTCTTGAAATAGCTGATAACAGCTTATAATATTAAACAAAGATTTCAGGGGTTGCTGCGCCTGTAGCTCAACTGGATAGAGCGTCGGTCTACGGAACCGAAGGTTACGTGTTCGACTCACGTCAGGCGTATTAAAAAAAAGGGCCGGTTTTAAACCGGCCCTTTCAGTAACACAAGACCACATCATTTTAGAACTTATATTTCATACTTAATATGCAGTATGTTATATCTTTCTGCTTGGCAACCGATTTATCCATTGTTATTTGATGATAGACTCCAGGGCTGAATGTAAGGTTTTTGGTGAAGTCAAATTTTGTTCCCAAACCAAAGGTGGCGTACGCCCAGTCGCTGGATGTGTTGGCGATCTTATCCGTGTAAGCAACTTCCGAGGAAACACACAATGGCTTAGGCAGTAATTGGGGTACATCCATATAATAGTCAAGTTTGAAGCGATGCACCCAGCCGGTGTAATTATACTTTTGGCCGTGTTTTACCGGGTATTCGTAATGGGCAATGTAACCCGGCACGAAGCCTTTCGGTAGAATATTAGGCCACGAAAAGCCAAACTGCCACTCGTAGGTGGTAAAAGACTTGTGTGTTGCCAGGCGGGGATAATGCTCATATTCCACACCGATGTCATACTTCATAGCATAAGGCTTGTCTTTAAAAAATTCCCCTCTAACGTATGGCCTGTAGTCAAACCTCTGCTTATTAACATAGCCTTGTGTGGCGTGGCGGTGAATTACCTGAAGACCGAAGCCGCTGCCGTACAGGTCTACGTCGAGGATTTCAAAGAAAGCGCCTTGCTTATGGTATGCCTGGACGCCTTTACTAAGCCATTGGCTGTGGTACTGCTCTTCGAAGCTAAACCCAAGTTCCTTTTTCTTTTCCGGTTCATTTGCCTCCTCGGCCGCAATTAAAGGAACCGTACTCAACACTATAGCAATTAATAAAATCCTTTTCATAATCTTCCTTTCAAAAACGCCATATAAGACTCTATCTGCCGCGAGATTAAATAGACTGCGAGTTTATCAGGAGGTAAATACAAATCAAGCAAAATTTGGATTAAGTTGATTGACATACTGCATAAATCCGGATAGTATGTTTCGTTTTACCAGTTGGATGAAAAGTATGTTAATTCGGAGCTGTTAGGAATAATATTATGGCAGAAAAACAAAAAGCTATCGATTTCAAATCTCTTATGATCGAAAAGCGAACGTTCCCGCCGCCGGCAAAAATCAAGGCCAACGCTTATATAACCAGCCAGCAATATCAGCAGATGTGGGAACAGTCACTTAATGACCCGGATGCCTTCTGGCTCGAACAGGCCAAAGCTTTGACTTGGTTCAAGGAACCAACCAAAAGTCTCGAATACACATGGGATACAAAGAATCGCAAAATCGAGCACACCTGCTTTGCCGATGGCAAGCTGAACGTTGCATATAACTGTCTTGACCGTCACCTTGGAACGCCAATCGCAAAGAAAACCGCAATTATCTGGCAGGGTGAGGCGGAAGATGCCGTCAGAAAATTCACCTATGAAGAGCTCTATAAGGAAGTCTGCAAATTCGCCAATGTCCTCAAGTCAAAAGACATAAAAAAAGGCGACCGCGTCGCAATTTATCTGCCGATGGTTCCTGAGCTTTCTATAGTTATGCTCGCCTGCGCCCGTATCGGTGCGATTCACTCAGTCGTTTTTGGCGGCTTCAGTGCCGATTCACTGAGAGACCGAATTAACGACTCTCAATGTAAACTGCTTGTCACAAGTAATGTTTCTCTGCGTGCCGGAAAACATATACCGCTCAAAAAAATTGCCGATGATGCGCTGAAAAGCACCCCCTCGATTAAAAATGTAATAGTTGTGAAAGTTGATAATGAGTCCTGTGAAATGAAACAAGGAAGGGATGTCTGGTACCTTGACGAAATGGCCAAGGCAAAAGAGCAGTGCAATGCTGAACAAATGAACGCCGAAGACCCTCTCTTTATACTTTACACGTCCGGCTCAACAGGCAAGCCCAAAGGGGTGGTGCACACAACCGCAGGGTATTTGCTGCACGTGGCATTCAGCCACAAGGTTATTTTCGACGTTCATGATAAGGATATTTACTGGTGCACCGCCGATATCGGCTGGGTGACGGGGCACAGTTATATCGTTTATGGGCCGCTTGCCAACGGCGCAACGAGTTTGATGTTCGAGGGTGTGCCGACTTATCCTGATGCCGGACGGTTCTGGCACGTCTGCGACAAATTCGGTGTTACGATTTTCTACACGGCGCCTACAGCCATTCGTGCGCTGATGCGGTATGGCGAGGAATGGCCGGCAAAATACAAGCTGAACACCTTGAGAGTATTGGGGACGGTCGGAGAACCGATAAACCCGGAGGCGTGGATTTGGTATTATGAACAAATCGGCCGCAGCAAATGCCCGATAGTCGATACATGGTGGCAAACAGAGACGGGTGGCATACTAATAACCCCCCTGCCGGGTGCTCATACGCTAAAACCAGCCAGCGCAAATAGGCCGTTCTTTGGCGTTGACCCCGTGATTCTTCGCGACGATGGCTCCGAATGCGAAATCAATGAAGGCGGTAAGCTCTGTATAAGAAGGCCCTGGCCGGGAATGATGCGAACAATGTGGGGCGACCACGACAGGTTCATTGACACGTACTTCACAATGTATGAAAACATTTATTTTACCGGCGACGGCTGCAGAAAAGACGATGACGGCGACTACTGGCTTATGGGCAGAATCGACGACGTGGTAAACGTATCGGGGCACAGGATAGGTACGGCCGAGGTCGAGAGTGCCCTCGTAAGCCACGAGAAAGTTGCCGAGGCGGCGGTTACTCCCGTCCCTCATGAGATAAAGGGGCAGGGATTATATGCGTTTGTGACACTTAAGCAGGATGTTCAGGAAAGCGAAGACCTTAAAAAAGAGCTGCTCCTGCATGTCCGCAAGGAAATAGGTGCTATTGCCGTCCCTGAAGCGATACAATTCGCACATGCGCTGCCTAAGACGCGGTCTGGCAAAATTATGCGAAGAATCCTCCGCAAAATTGCAGAAGGCGACGTATCTAACCTCGGGGACATCACTACCCTCGCTGACCCTCATGTTGTAGAAGACCTTGTGAAGGGCCGAGGTAAGTAAAACTTCGCACTACGCAAAAATGAATATAAAAAACTAGTCAGGCCGGATGTACAGTAAGTGTGCACCCGGCCTGTTTTAAATCATAGGGAAAGGAGTCTATATGAACGGAGATAAACTGATAAATCGCTGGCTTATCGTAATAGGTGCACTGGTAATTCAGGTCAGCTTGGGCGCAGTGTACATCTGGAGCGTATTCCAAACCCCCTTGAAACGGGCATTCTCTTCGTGGTCTGAAACACAGGTAACATTGCCGGCTCAAATCGTTCTGGCGGCATTTGCGGCTGCGGTTATTTTAGGCGGTCGGCTTCAGGACCGACTCGGACCGAGGAAAGTAGCTACCGCAGGCGGTTTCATTTTAGGCCTGGGTCTGATTTTGGCACGGTTCACCGGCAGCTTTGAGGCGGGACCTGCACTATGGTGGCTGATTCTGACATTTTCAGTTATGGGCGGTATCGGCATCGGTGCTGCTTATGTATGCCCTATAGCAACGTGCGTGAAGTGGTTCCCGGATAAGAAAGGTCTTATCACGGGATTAGCAGTAGCCGGCTTCGGAGCGGGTGCGTTTTTCTTTGCCCCATTGGCAAAAGGTCTCATTTCAGGTGTGCCTTACGAGATGCTGGGAGTAAAGTTATTTCCGCTGCCGGAACTGGAGGTATTCAACACTTTTATGGCGCTTGGTATAATATTTTTAGTAGCAGTTGTTGCCGGTGCGCAGATACTGCGTAATCCCCCCGCAGGTTACGTTCCGCCGGGCTGGACGCCGCCGAAACCGGCTCAAGGCGCCGCGGCCAAGGTAGATTTCACTCCTACGGAAATGCTGAAGTTGCCCACGTTCTGGCTTCTGTGGCTAACGTATTTTGCGGGCTGCACTGCAGGTCTGCAGGTTATTATGAAGGCATCCCCTATTTGGCAATCCTTCGCGTTCGGAAGTTTGACTCCGCCGGTAGCAGAAAGCGAATTTCAACGTGTCACAACTTACGGAGCGATGGCGGTTTCAATTTTGGCCATCTTCAATTCATTGGGCAGGATTCTGTGGGGTAAGATTTCAGACACAATAGGCCGAAAGATAACACTGGTTGCTATGTTCCTCATTTGTGGTGCGGTAATGCTGGTGCTGAATTCAATGCAAACCTACTCCCTGTATCTGTTTGGTATCTGCGTCGTCGGGTTATGTTTTGGGGGGTATCTCGCGTTATATCCGGCGGTAACTGCCGACCTTTACGGAACTAAGCACCTCGGCGCAAATTACGGCTGGATGTTTTCAGCTTACGGCGCAGGTGGAATCGCCGGGCCTTATCTGGCGGCCAAACTGATGAAGGTCATCGGTCAGGTGCCATATCAGGTTACAGAACCAGGCAATAAAATTGTAGAGAAAATGTTTGCACTTGGTAATTATCGACCGGCGTTTTTAACCGCCGGAATTGCCTGTTTGGTTGCAGCGTTTATTATACTGATTGCCCTCAAACCGGCAAAGCCCGTTATGCCTGCGCAGATTGCCGCGATGAAGGGCGAGCTTGACGGCCAGATTGCTAAGGAAGATTGAATTTTAAAAGAAAATTCAGCGGTAGCGGTACAGTTTGACGCGTTGAATTTCGTAACGTTCCATAGGCAGACGCAAGTGTCTTCCCTGATGGCTCTGGTCGCCGTTTAGCCAGAGTTGCGTCTTCCATCGGCCATTCACAAACTCGCCCTGCTCTATTGAGCCGATTCCCGCTATCGGGTCTCCCGGCGTATTCGGCTCAAACGTAATCACCAGCCCCTTGCCGGCTATAATATAATCATCTGGTCCTGTTGAGATAATAATACAACCCGCGGTCATTCCCTGCTGAATCTGCTTTCCCCATCCGGCATCCATTTTTACATTCAGCTTATATTCCCCAAGGCACACCTGCTGGTTTGGATTATTAAAATCTGCCGCTACACCCGTCATCGCACCTATGCCCTGTTTTTCAAGAATCATAGGCGACAACTGCCGCAGAACGTCGTATCCTAAAGCAAGTTCGCTGTCCGGCCTTGCTATACCCTCCACAGCAAACGGCGAAAATCCCATCGCGTCGTGTTTCCCAATTGCATAAAAAGCGTTGGCCGGATTTTCCGCCCCCCTGCCCGTCTCAGGGATAAACAAAGGATTGCCTGACTGATGATATTTTTCGACCCACTCGACGAAATTCGGAAAATAAATGTCCGGTGCAAGTAAATCGATTTCCGGCGCACCAGCACGCCAGACGTCCATCAAATGCGGTAAAGGCCCTGCACTTGGGTATTGCCCCGGCTTATAATTCGGCCGAATCAGCGCCGCGTTCACAAACATCGGCAACGCATACTCCGCCTTGCCAGCCTTGGCCACCCGCCCGATATAATTGGCGTAATGCCACGCCATAAAAATTTCTTCCGCCTCATCCCCCCCGCCGAAAACTTCCTCCCACGTCCCCGATGTCTTGAACCCTCCTGCTTTCCAGACCTCGTTAAATTCAGGTATGAGAGTCTCTTTATGCCCCTGCAGGTAATCCATCAGTTCTTTAGGCACCGGCTTCTCGAACTGCTCATTTGCCGCTGGGCAGTGGTCTCTCGCGTCGGGTATCATTCCAGGCTCATTCTCAACCTGGACCATAATCACCGTCTGCTTTCCTTCGTCAATCCTGCGGATATGACGCATAAGCGATGCAAACGCGTTTGCATCGGCCATAAGGTTTTCTTCGCTGAAGGCTGTAAGCATTTCCAGCCCCATGCCGGTCTTATCCCGTGCCCGCGGAAACCGCTCATAATCTTTCTTAACCCAGTAAGGAACATAGCAGGACATACTGTTCTTCCAGCTTCCAAACCACAGCAGAATGAGGCGCATATTGTGGCGTCTGGCGTTCCTTATCAGGTCGTCAACAAGAGTGAAATCAAACACCCCCTCCTGCGGCTCAATCAAATCCCAGTAAACAGGCGCAAGCACCGTATTAAGATTCGATTTGGCAAGCTGCTGCCACATCATCCTCATACCGGGTCCATCGGGACTCGACGCCGTTGAGTTACCCAATTCTCCGCCGATAATCAAAAACAGCTTGCCGTCAACTGTCAATTGTGTCGCTTCTCCCTGCCTGCGAAGATGCGGAATATGTCCCTTCTTTTCGGCTCCTTCAGATACGATTCCTCCGGTGACAAAACTAAATATAACGCAGGCCGCTGTCAAATTCAGCTTTAATCGACCTGTCTTTCTCATTTGCGTCTCCTTATATTTAATATTTCGTTCCCACGATTTATATTCCTTTCACAAATTTGTGTCAAGCAGGACACGGGAATTTCTTAAGGAAAGTAATGTCTGGGTAAACCACAACCTGCAATTTTTGATAATGCTACAGGCCGTGAAGGGGAAATACAGTTGCCTTGATGGTCTCAATCGTGTTTTCTATCGCCGGCATCACCGCTTCTATCTGCTGGTTGCTTACAGCAAGTGTTCTGTCGCGTAATCCTCCCTGCCAGTCTGTGCTACCGAGCATAACGCCGCCAAGGGCGTGCTCATGATTTTCGCCATCAGCTCCGCACAAAACGCTCCACGCAAGCGCCCATGCCCGCACTGTATTGTCGATATTGTAACCCCCGCCGCCGGTCGCAAGGATTGGTTTGCCAAAACTTAACAGATGGCCGAGTACCTCGGCGTAAACGTTATTGGTCAGACACAGATTCGCAAGCGGGTCACCCGCAAGAGCATCAGCCCCCAGTTCGAAAACAAATACATCCGGCTTATATGCTCCAATCAACGGCAACGCCAGCGATTCGAATGCCTTCATATACGCCTGGTCATAAGTACCTATCGGCAGAGGTATATTTACACAGTAGCCCTCTCCTTCCCCGCTTCCGATTTCATCCTCGAATCCTGTCCCCGGAAATAACGTCCTCGGGTTTTGGTGCAACGATATAGTCATTACATCTCGCCGGTCATAAAAAGCATATGCAGCCCCATCGCCGTGATGAACATCCACGTCAAGATATAAAACCCGCTTCCCTTCTTC
>CAIYOL010000389.1 GCA_903927855.1 uncultured Planctomycetota bacterium | reverse complement strand
TTGGTAATTTCTCTTGACTTTTTTAATATTATATGTTTAAAATGTCTCTGTAAATCATTGGATTATTTCAAATTCTTTTAGTTTTCTTTAAGGGGCCTTTTATGATCGAAAAATTCTGTATTCAAATCATTCAGCAGCTTGGGGCAACGGGCCTTTTAGTAGTCGGCTTATATTTTGTTTTAGGAAAACACATTTGCAAAATTGCCGGGCATATCGAGGTAATGAACCACAACTCAGCAAAGCTGCTTGAAAGAATAGACAGCTCCGTTGACAGAATATGCGACAAACTCGATGGCCACAATTGAAGGGACTCAAAATATCCCTTCTGCGTTAAAAACTTTTTACGACGGGACATTAACTCCTCTTATGCCCAATGCAGTTATTAGGTCCCGTTATCCCTGGCGGATCCCCAGGATGCAGACAAACGGATCAGGAGTATCTTTAAAACAAAAGGAGCAGCGTACAAGGTGGATAACAGTTCTTTCGAAATTCAAACTTTTACCCCTTGCGGTTCGCCAACGCTGGTATGCTGCGGCCCCTCAATATCATTCTCTTCTATTCTACTTCAATTATTTTATGCTTTCAGGCCTCATGGGCAATGCGGTCATCGGCGAAACAGGAGGCGGCGTGATTAAATCTATTCAGCATCTCACTTTCTCTTTGCCTTCCGGTACTCCTGCTCCGGTTACCGTCAGCTGCTCCGCTATTGATCCGACTAAATCAATTTGTTTTTTCTTCGGCGGCGGTGGAGCGGAAGTTTTAGCTGGCGTTGCGATTCCTGTTTATCCTTATTTAGCAAACCTGCTTTCTACTTATGCAATCGTTAAAGCTTCAATGGATCTAATCAGCTCGGCGGGCGGCAGTGTTTCTATTATCGAATATTTGTAATTAAGGGGGATTCCTTATGTGGCTTATTATTTTACCTTATATTTTAAAGTTTTGGAGCTTCGCTAAAAAATACGCAGTTTATATATTGCTTGTTTCTTCTCTCCTATTGTCTGTAATATCATTTTCTAATTATAGATTTAATGCCGGTTATAAAAAAGGATACGCAGCCTGCGCAAAAGACCGGCCGACGTACGGCTCAGTCGGCACGGTCAATAATTTAGGCGAAACAGATCTAAAAGCTTTTGGGATAATTTTTAAATTATGGTTTATCAGGCTAAAATTAGGGATTTAAAATATCCGGACTCTATCAGAATCCGTTGTTTAAGGGGGTGATTTTTAATGGCAAAAGTTGACGGTCCTTTAATGTCGCTTGAGGCGAGAGGCAAAATCGCGGACGCTGTTGTGTTCTTTCCCTGGAAGGGGAGACACGTTGTGCGTCAGTGGTTAAAACCTACGAACCCAATGTCGATAAAACAAGGATATGTAAGAGTTGCACTCCGCGCAATTGGTAAAGAAGTTTCCAAAATCGCTTGCATCGCAAAAGGCGGTGCTGTGAATTCAAAACTATACAACGGTATAGTTGCGAAAACACCAGCGGGTTTAAACTGGAACGCTTTCCAGGGGCAAGGTGTGCTCGCTCGCTTCATCTCTGCCGGCGCGTTCTCTACTGCTCTATTCCTCGCGGATATTGCGGCTTATAGCACGCACGCGGCGAAGACGGCGTGGGATTCTCAAGCTCTCGCTCTCGGCTTAGTTAGCCATACGTTCCCGTATGGCTACACTACGGCTGTTTCCGGGGGATGTCAGTTGTATTTTGGCGCTTTAGCTGCGTATGTTCATTCTGCGAGCTTCGGCACTCAATACACTTTGGATCCTACTACTTATGCTGCTTCGGATGTTACCGCTTTTGGAGTAGCTCATACGGCGTGATAGCCGGAAAAGAAAGGAG
>CAIYOL010000388.1 GCA_903927855.1 uncultured Planctomycetota bacterium | reverse complement strand
TGACCGTTATATCAACAGACGGCTGGCCAATTGGTATTACCACCGATGTGGCCAGTAGCGTACTCAAAGTATAATCGCCGGCAGCACCATACTTAGCTGTGCCGCTGCGTTTAAAGTACACAGTCAGGGGACCGGCCGTGCTGCCTGTCCGGCTTATTGTGAAGGTACCCGTATTTGCAGGTTCGCCTGCCTCGCTGTCTGTCGCCGCGATACTCAGAGTCGGCTTCGGACCCAAAGACTTTACATAGTTCACTGCCGAACCAATCGTAACCGCCTTGCCGGCAGCCGGATTCTGGCTGATAACCTTACCTGCGTCATTATTGTCGTATGCAGTAGTTACGGTGCCAACCTTCAAATTGTCAACAGATGTGATGGCGGTATTCGCATCAGGCGCTGTCATGCCTACAACATTCGGCACAACCGGCTTGCCCAGAGACTTTACATAGCTTACTGCCGAACCAATCGCAACCTTTTTACCGGCAGCCGGACTCTGGCTGATAACCTTGCCTGCAGCCACAGTGTTGTTGTATGCGGTAGTTATGGAGTCAACCTTAAGATTGGCGTTAACAATGGCGGTATTCGCATCAGCCGCCGTCTTACCTACAATGTTCAGCACGGTCATCGATGCTGGAGGCAGGTGTAATAAATTTATCCAGTCTTGCTGGGTCTTGCCCGGCAGAATTCCACCGAGTGTAGCATCATCACCCAATCCGTCTCCGAATGTTCCGGCCAAAGGCTGATTGTTTGCATCAAATTGAGGTAATAAATCTCTCGGATTAACTGGGGGGGAGGAGCCAAAAATAGGATTTAAATTCACAGTTATATTTGCGACCTTGGTGCTGACGAGGTTACATTTTAACCCCTCTAAGATACCGTCGCTCTCACCCCAGTACTCGAAAGTTACGTCTGTTATATTGCCGTTATTATTGTAAGTGCCATCGAGGTATCCACCCCACCAATGTCCTGACGAATAGCACTCTAAATCGGCCTCAAATTCAGTGTTTTTATGCAGATCTGTACCCCCCGATATGCCAAACCAATCCACTTCCCATGGCGTCGGCACGCCCGTTTTTGTAAAGGTTAAACTGTTGGCGTCACCTCCGAGGCTGGTCAAATCATATACGAGTACCATTTGTCCTATGAGTTTCGAATTAGAATCATATACGTTGTATGTTTTGGTTGTTTCTAAAGGATATGTTGCGGCCGTACCATTTTTCAGAGAGTTTTGCAAGGTTGTCAGTTTTTGATTTAACGTATCAAGGACAAACTCGTCATTAGGGTCAATGTAAACCAGGTCGTCGTTTTGATTGTCGGTTTCCGCAGCGATGTAATTTACCGCTTTGAAATAGTTCTCTATTGAAGCAAGCAAGTCTTTTTTCGATTTCGCAAGAATAGCAGTGCCATTATTCGAATCGTTTGCGGTCGGCAAAACCTTCAATAAATTCGGGTAAGGGTTGAGAAAATCATCGTTTATACTGATGTTGTTGGGGTCAGCAATACCGATGCTGGCAGCAAGCTCAGCAAAATCAGGTTCTTCAGGATTGATGCCGTCTTCATATAAAAGTTTGTGCAAAAGAGTTTCATTTACATCAACGAAAACATCATAGGCTAACTTGGATTCTAATTGGCTTTTGAAGGCCAACAGCATCCCCTTCAGAATCAAAACCTCACCATAGTCAACTTCCAAATCATTATCCAATCCTGTTTCATCATGATGAAAAAATATCCTAAAGCGGTTACTGGCCGTATCGCTTATAGAGTCCAGTTCAGCATTGATGTCGTTAATTTCGGGGATTATAGAGTTATGTATCATATCTGAGATTTCGTCGGCATTTGGTGCTCCAGGAGGTATTTTGTAACAGCCATTCGGGTCTAAAGGCACGTTGATACCAAGAGACTTAAAGATATCAGGAAACTCAAAGGAATCCCCCGGTACATCCACTCCAAATTCTTTAGCCAGTTCAAGAAAGCTGGTATCTAACAATAAGTTGCTGTCGTCAATGAAAAGAATCGCTGTTTGCGTGAGTGCGTGCAGGAATATAAGCTCTCTGTCGCCGGTGCATTTGCTGGTATCCTGCACCCCTGCATTAAAGAACGTATACGCCTCGCGCAAGCCGGATAAGCTGCCCTCAAACATTGCTGCCCGCCCAGGCACAATATACGCGTCGCGACAATTCGGGTCAGCGGCAAAAACACCGGAGGTAAAACAACTGCCAATCAGTAAAGTTAACATTATAGTTCTTCTAACCATTTTTAAACCCATTCCTTTCTTCGGCTTTCGTATTTTGTTCCCATACAGTATTTAACTTGTCATCAACACATATATCTTTGCCATGTATTTTTTTACCATTGTGGGTTAAAAAGTAAGTCCCATCCGCTCTGAAACAACATTTTTTCGTATCCAATCTGATATAATTACCTTCAAGAGTGCTGCCGTCTGCTGCTGTTATTATGACATGTCCGCGTAAAATTATTTCAGGTGAATTATAAGCGGCCAGTGCTTTCCTGCACTGAATGCCGAGGGATAGTGTGCCGTTATCGAATATTTGGTAATCCGGATTTTTGAGTCTGACTTCGGAGACATTGCTTAAATCGATGGAAAGAGACCATGGACTTTTTGTATCTTTGAACTTGCAAAACATCTCAGCCAATGTCTCACTGTGCCTGTTGTCTTCCAGGTCGAATAGCTGACTGAATGTTGTAAGGGGAGAGGCTTGGCCCGAATCGAAACGGCCATCACTGGGGTATCGAAAGAATTTTGCCTGCAAATCTTCTATTTCGACAACTTTATGCGCCGCGGTCTTAAAACCCCCCAAGCGGGCATTTTCCGCGCAAAGGTTTTTAAAAGCCACCGAATAAATTGGCCTATGATTGGCTTTTGTGTCATAACGCCATGCTGCAAAGCCGCCCATCCCATTCTGGCGTACCTCTGGCATAGCAGTATTCTCTGCTATGTTGCTTCCAGCTTGATTAAACCCGTGATTAGTGCTGTAAAAAACTACTACACAGATTGCGCACAGCCACGAGACTGCCAAAAACACCAATTTGGGCTGTAACTTCAAAAATACTGCTGAAATAAGTGTCTTCCGCACTTTGTTCCTCCATGTCACCGTGACAGTTACAAAAACTTCCTTTTATTCTGTTTGTAAAGAGAAAACAACAGGAATGTCCGAAAAATAGGAAAAATCTTTTGACTGACCCTGTATACAAATCCCTTCACGCAACCAATTCAGCCAACCTGAAAACAGCTCCACAGCTCATGGAGGAAATTTCAATCAAAAGCGCAGCAACTTTTCTAAATTTCACTACGTTTTCAAACTTTTCGACATGTTTTTCACAAGTTTGGGTATGGTTTTAACACATTTCCGCATCTTCACTTTTTTGATTTAACCCCTTCTTCGGCGTAGGGTTAAGCGAAAAATACCGTTACCCCCTTTAATGCGTTTTACGAAAAAATAGGACCTGAACAAAAATTGCGGTTAGCGAAGTGCAACTATTTATATAGCCGTTACTTACGGCAATGAGCGGTATTGGACTCGAACCAACGACCTCCTGCGTGTCGAGCAGGCGCTCTAACCAACTGAGCTAACCGCCCCTTTAGTCTTTATACTATCGTTAAACGAGCAAAAAAAATCAAGAACTTTGTTTTAAATAGATTTCCACTGCTGACGTAAGACTTGCTATTGAAGTGACTTACCGCAAATTATCACGTGGGCTGCTGGACAGCTTCAAACTGCATAGGCGCAAGTACCTTTTCCATTTTCGTGGGGTTAGTCGACCTTGCAATTGCCTCATTTCTGTCCAGGTAACCTTTGGAATACATATCCGCAATGCTGTTATCCATATTCTGCATACCAATAGTGCGGGAAGTTTCAATGATATTGGGTATTTCGTAGACCCTGTTTTCACGAATGCAGTTTCTTACCGCTACGGTGCACAGCAAAATTTCCGTACACGGCACCATCCCCGGTGTATCTACTCGTTTAAATAGCGTCTGTGAGATAACGGCCTGCAGAGTATTAGCCAGCATTGTTCGAATCTGGTCCTGCTGATTTGCAGGATAAATATCTATAATACGCTCAATTGTCTGAGGAGCGTTCATCGTGTGCAGCGTGCTGAAGACAAGATGCCCGGTTTCAGCGGCAGTGATTGTAAAGCTTGTGGTTTCCAGGTCGCGCATTTCACCAACCATAATAATATCGGGGTCCTGCCGTAACACATGCTTCAGGCCTGATGTAAAATCCGGACAGTCAAAGCCGACTTCACGCTGTTCTATAACACTCGTTTCGTTTTCCAGCATATATTCAACGGGGTCTTCCAGAGTAATTATATGTTTTTTATATTTTCTGTTTATCAATCCTATCATTGAAGCCAGTGTTGTGCTTTTACCCGAACCAGTATGGCCTGTCACCAGCACTAATCCTCTCGGCAGGTCCGTCAACCCTTTGGCTATCGGCGGCAAATTCAAATCGTCTATCAAAGGAATCTTGTTTGGAATCACTCTAAACGCAATCGCAATCGTCTCTCGCTGATAATGAGCGTTAACACGAAACCGATGGCCATCTTCGATGGTTGTCGAGAAATCAAGGTCTTTCTTGTCTTCAAGTTTTTTGAACCTGTCCAGCCCAACCATATCAAGGACCATTTCCTTCGCATTTTCACTGCTGACAACAGGGAAATTCGCCTCGAACAGTTCCGTATTTGTCCGAAATATAGGCGGCAACCCAACATTGATGTGCACATCGCTTGCCTTGTTCTTTATTGCTTCCGCCAGCATCTCTTTTACACTTGTCATATCACAATTCCTTTTTAATAAAACAGGCACCGCCCGATGTGGTAACTCTTTTCACTTATTTAACCTCACTAATAGCGAATCTTATCGGCAATTATCGAGGAGGGCTTGTGTCATTTCTTGATATAGGATGCCGGATTTTCAAAAGAAATGAAAAACAAATGACGCAAGTAATGCTGCGCACTTTATGGGACGAGCCTCTGCGGCTATTCGGCCTTGAGCTGACGTTTCATTAAATCCGCAATTGCTGCCTGCACCGATTTACCCTCAAACAGTATTTCATAGATAGCGCGGGTAATCGGCATCTCAACATTATATTGCCGTCCAAGAGCAACAACAGATTCGCAGGTAGCAATACCCTCAATAACTGATTCAGTTGCCTGTTGGGCTTGCTCTGCGGTTTGGCCTTTGCCTATTCTTTCACCGAACGAGCGGTTTCTCCCGCTGGGAGAAATGCAGGTCGTCACCAAATCACCCAGGCCTGATAATCCCGCAAATGTCTGCGGCCTTGCACCGCAGGCAATCCCCAGACGCGTTATCTCGGCAAGTCCCCTGCTCAATAGCGCCGCCTTTGCGTTATTGCCTGCGCCCATCCCCTCCACAATTCCCGCGGCGATGGCTATAACATTCTTCATCGCACCGGCTAACTCGACGCCAATAATATCGGTGTTGGTGTAAACGCGCAGCCAATTAGTTGAAAAGGTGTATTGAACCTCTTTGGCTAATTGTTCATCGCTGCAGGCGACCGTAGCAGTTGCTGGAAGTTTTCTGGCTAATTCATCGGAAATAGTCGGCCCGCTCAGCACAACGCATTTAATATCTTCGCCCAGCACATCAGCTAAAATCTGACTCGGGCACAGTAGCGTATCATTCTCAATGCCTTTGGCTACCGAGACAATAGGAACATCCTTCGGGAAATGATTTTTCAATCTGCCCCAAATCTGCCGCATAAATTGACACGGCACAGCCGATACAATCAAATCGGCGCCGGCCATTATGCGCTCATCATCGCTCTCGAACACCAGAGTTTCAGGCAATTTGTAGCCGGGCAGGAATTTTTTGTTTTCACGGCCTGACTCTATCTGTTTTAACTGCCTACGGTCATAACCCCACATCCGCGCCGGCATATTCTTCTCACAGAGCAGCATAGCCAAAACGGTGCCCATCGCGCCATCGCCGATTATGGAGATATTCTTAAACATAGAGGAAATTATACTGTATCCGGCGGCAATTGCAACGTAGCCGCTGGTGGGGTATCTCTCGTTTAGCAGTCGCCGGCACGGCGACGCAATGTCATTCCACTGGCTTATTACGGTGCGTGCAGCATCCAGTTTTTCGCCAGAAAGGCATATTCGTAAAAATTGACCAGGCAATCTCCGTCCAGGTCCACTCCTTCAGTTTCGTCACAATCGTCAACCAGCCAATAGGTGCTAAAGACGGAAAGGTCATTCGCATCTACTGTGCCGTTGCCCGTAAAATCGCCGTAGGTTCCTAAGAGCACAACGTTGCCGCCATCCGGCACGACGTCAAACATAATATATTTTGTCGGGCCAACCATCACAGAACATACATCTACCGGCTGACCATTCTGTGAAACACTGGCAGATGCCCAGCCCACTGGAAGAGGTCTGCGTATAGTTACCGGATAATTGTAATTCGCGTCGTTGAGAGTGTC
>CAIYOL010000387.1 GCA_903927855.1 uncultured Planctomycetota bacterium | reverse complement strand
CGGCAAGGCCTTTTCTCGAAGCGAGCTTCTGTGAAAGGCCGTTGCCTTGTCCGCCGAATTCCTTCGGACTTCGTTATTAAGCCGACCAAATAAACTTCTGCTCTTTTTCATAACGTTTCGAGAACAGACTATCGCTCTCTCTATAATTAGAGGAACTTGCGCGTTTGAGTCGAAAAATGTGTTCGTCTCTTGTCGCTCAGTTCTCGTAACTCGTTGCGGGAAAAGGAGTAAAAAATTTTTGAGATTTTTCGATTTTTCTTCGGCGCTACCATCGTTTTTGATTGAAGTCCGTCTTTAACTTTTTGTCGGAGAGATATTTACAAAAAAAGATGTCCCACGTTGCCTTAGGCATGGCTTACGCCATTTTGATTGATTATTTAGCCACTAAGACACGAAGACACTAAAAAGAATTAGAGACGGATGAACACGGATTAATACTGTTTTTTGGGTATTGACGAGTACTACAAAAGGGGTAAAATTGATTGCGTATTTCTGATTTAACTATTGCGGACAGAAGACGGATGGCGAGCTTTTTTACAGTCTTAAACGAAGACTTCAATATTGTTGAAAAATCAGAAGGCTTGATTGTGTAGACAAACGTTTAACAAGGGAAATGTCAGCCAAATTCTGTAGAAGAAAATAAAAGCCCTTGCGGTTTGAGGATCTGTTTGTTACTCTAAAGCACCGTAAATATAGGCAAGAGACGGGAAGAACAAGAATAAAGTGTTGGGTCCTCGGTCTAAGGAGTCTTGGAATGTCAAAGGAACAACTCCGTAATTGTCCGAGTTGCGAAACAGAAGGTGTACTACCAACTCAGGACAACAAATGTCCCCACTGTCGAGCCGACTTGGCAAATGCCCCTCACACGTACGAATTTTTTCAACAATATAAAGAAGAAAAGGTGCCTATCACAAATGTACATGTGAAGTGTAAAAAATGTGGTGGTATATACAACCCACAACTCAGTTCTCGAAAGAAGTGGGTCTGCACTTCGTGTCAAGGTAAAAACCCCAACTTAAAGGTACAATATCGGTCGGTAGCAAATCTTTATATTATTGGTTTGCTTAGTACTGCTCTACTTATTTTTGCTAGCTTTAAGTCGGGCCGAATTGGTTTCCATACAATTGTTGGAATTCTATATGTGCCCTTAATCTTAGCCGCTATAGTATCCATCTATAAATCTGAGACTCCGTGGATGGATCCTTTCGCAAAGGCTATGGTATGGGTGGTTATTATCTTTGTGTCAATAACCAATCTTCTGTGGTCTTTTGTTTGTGTGAAACCTCTACTTGCGCCTATGGGCATATTATATATTGTTGTCTTCTGCTATCTTATTTGGTTGCACGTTCAAGCATCAAAGTGCAGTGTTCGCGATTAACCATAACATAAAGTTACTTCGACAAGCTTAGGACGGGTTGATGGTTAAACATTTTGAGATTGCCGCACCCCGCTGCTGTCTTACGACAGCAAGATGCTGGGTTCGCAATGACATTGCTTATTTACGAGCGCGGCGGGGTGAGCCTTTTTTCATTTCGGAGGGCAGGTCGATTCCGACTCGGCCTTTCGATTCTTTGAAATCCACGATAATCTTGACGGCATCTTTCGGCTCATCAACGACCGTGAATACTTTCAGGTCTTTCGGAGAGATATGATGGTGCTCCTTGAGCATCTTTTTCTTCATCCAGTCGATAAGGCCTTCCCAGTAGTCGCTGCCCATCAGAATCACGGGGAAAGACGCCTGCTTTAATGTCTGAATCAGCACCAGCGATTCGGTAAATTCGTCCATAGTTCCGTAGCCGCCGGGAAAAACTATAAAGCCGTGGGCGTATTTGAGGAACATAACCTTACGGCAGAAGAAATACCTAAAGTGCAGCGAGAAATTCTGGTAATCGTTTGGTATCTGCTCCTTTGCTATTTCGATATTCAGGCCGATGCTTTTACCGCCCGCTTTCGCGGCCCCCTTGTTGGCCGCCTCCATAATCCCGTTGCCTCCGCCTGTTATTACCGCAAAGCCGGCCTTGGCTATTTCTGAGGCGGTTTTTTCAGCAAGCTTATAATACCGGCTCCCCGGCTTTGCACGGGACGAGCCGAAAAACGACACCGCCGGCCCAACGGCAGCAAGCTCGTCAAATCCTTCTACAAACTCTGCCATTATCCGGAATATCCGCCACAGGTCCCTTACCGGGCTTTCAATAATATCCATCATAAAGAAACCATCCTTAAAAAATCTTTTACCATAAAGCTGGATTGTTTGCAGCAGGGCAATACTTCGAAATCCGGCAGTTTTCACAATCAGGCTTACGCGCCTTGCAAACATTTCGCCCATGAAAAATCAAAAAATGACTGAACAGCGTCCAGCTCTTCTTTGGTACTATTTCGGCCAAATCGAACTCGAGCTTTACCGGGTCGCTGTTCTCTGAAAGCCCCAGCCGCCGGCTAAGCCTTATAACGTGCGTATCGCAGGCTATCGCCGGCACTCCAAAAGCATTGCCCAATACGACATTTGCTGTCTTTCTTCCTACGCCGGGAAGTGTTACAAGCTCCTCCATTGTATCGGGAACTTTGCCGTCAAATCGTTCGATTATCGCCGTACAACTATTCTTAATACTGATTGCCTTATTGTGGTAAAACCCCGTGCTTTTTATATCCGAGGCAATCTCTTTTATATCGGCTTTCGCCCACTCCCCCGCCGATTTATATTTCTTAAACAATCCTCCGGTTATCATATTGACACGCACATCAGTGCATTGTGCTGACAAAATCGTTGCTATTAAAAGCTCCAGAGGATTCTTAAAGTTAAGCGCGGTCTTCGCATCAGGATATAACTTTTCCAGTACAGGTAAAATTTTCCTGACCCTTTCCGCAGCTTCGGCTTTGTTAACTTTTATCTTAGTTTTTTTTAGTTTTGTTTTTTGAGGCATAGGGGCTATTTTGAAGGAAGTTTTTCCAAAAGTGCTTTCAATTCATCGCCGAAGGCCTTGCCGCGCCATCTGACCGGCTCTTTTTGGCCGGGCAGAAATAATATAGTTACCGGCACACCCGGCTCATTATATACATCTTTAAGCGCTTTTGTCGCGGGATAATCTTTTGCCGTCGTATCGGCCTTTATGGCAACAACCCCTTTTTGTTTTATCAATTCTGCAACGTTTTTTCGTTCATAAACCAGCTTTTCCACAGCTTTGCAGCTCAGGCACCAGTCGGCCGTGAATTTAATAAGAACGGGCTTATTATCAGCAAGTGATTTTTCTACAAGGTCGGCATCGTATTTTTCCCAGTCTATCATCTTCGGCGGCGGCGACAGCAGCCAGTAACCTGCGCCGACGGCCAGCAGAACTGCAATTGTTCGGACGATAATTTTGCTGGAAGTTTTAGAGTCGAAACTCACCCAGCCGCCCCACATCCAGACGCAAAACGCAAGAACAACCGAATAGAAAAGGACCCCGGTGCGCCTTTCCTGCGGGACCACGGTTATCATCCATACCGCGACGGCCAGAAGAATAAAGCCGACCGCTTTTTTGAAAATATCCATCCACTTTCCGGGCTTTGGTAAACTTTCGAGCAGCCCCGGAATCGAAGTCAGAATCAGATACGGAACGGCCATTCCGATACCTATAACCATAATCGCGACGGTAGCCAGCAGCAAAGGCTGCGCCTGCGCCCAGGCAAATGCGGCAGCCAATATCCCGAAGCTGCACGGAGTACTTAGTAATGCGGCGAGAAAACCCATTCCAACCGTGCCTGCGAAACCGCTGCCTGCGGTACCGCCGCCGGATAGCGACCCGGGCAATGCAATAGTGAAAACATCAAACATAAACAGCGCCAGCACAACTAATACCAGGGCCATAACTTTAATAAAAATCGGATTGCGGAACTGGTCGCCCCACTGCAAGGTCGTATCGAAAGAAATGCGCAATATAATGTTGGCAGCAGCCAGGCACGCAAAAAACAGAAGGATACCTATGCAAAACGCAAGGCCCATCGTCAGCTTTGCACTTGTGCGAGTCTTTGCCTGTTCTACGATACGCAGAACTACCAAAGGCAGCACCGGCCAGACACACGGCATAATATTCAGGCTCAGCCCCGCCAAAAACGCCAGACCGAGTGCGAACCAAACTGAATAGCTTGCCTGCTGACCTGTTGTTCTCGGTTTTGTAATTTCCGGTAGAACGAATTTAGCATCACCCATCGTCGCATCAGGTGCAATTTTTATATTTGTGTCCAACTCCCCAAAGTCAGGTACTCGACATTGAACATCCGAGCACACCGCGCCTTCGACACCAATCTTGATGCTAATGTTAGTGTATGCACCGGCGATGCGCGGTTCGCCGACACGAAGCGGCAAGAAAACCGTGAATTTATCGCTGAATACTTCAATCTTCTCGTTCAGGGTCTTGTCAAAATATGAATGAGATGGGGGAAATAAAGGCTGCGAAAAAGTTATGACATCTTTTGTTTCCGCAGAGGGCTTGATTTTAAGACTCATTCCCCCTGGTGCTGTCTCCGCAGATGCATAGAAGTGCCAGTCTTTTTTCATCTCGAAATGAACTGCCAGTGCGGAATTGCTGTCTGGTGCAACAGTATCGTGTTGCTTTTCAACCGATATGGTAGCAACATCGGTTTTAGTAACACCACTATCTGGTGGTGCAGCAAAACCACTGATGGCGAAGAACGAAATCAAGCACAAAATAACAGCAGCTTTTTCCCGCATATGCACTTTAGAAGAAAAATAAAAAAAGCAAAAAGAAAAGCTACCTGCACTTTTATCTTTTCGCTTTCATCTTTTTTTTAAGACTACTCTTGTTGCCCTTTTTGCTCAGAGTTCGACTGCTCATTCTTGGCCCGCTCAGCAGCTAACAAATCGGAAACCGTAGGCTTGTCCAGTTCGCCGCCCTCCAGTATCAACTTAACATCATCAGCATCAAGAGTTTCGTATTTCAGCAGGGCCTTGGCTATTTTCTCAAGTTTATCTTTATTTGCTTCTATCAGTTCCTTCGATTTTTTATAAGCCTGGTCAATGAGCCTTTTCACCTCATTATCAATTTCCTCAGCCGTCTTCTCCGAGTACTCTTTCTCTACGGGCATTATGTACATCAGGTCCCTAAGCCCCGAATCCGGTTCGTAGCTGATTGGGCCAAGTTTTTCGCTCATCCCCCAGGTCAAAATCATCTGCCTTGCAATAATGGTAGCCTGCTGGATGTCAGCCTGTGCACCGCTGGATATATCGTCGCAGAACATCTCTTCTGCAATGCGACCGCCGAAGCATACCTGCAGAAGTGCCATACAATATCTTTTCGTATAATGCAGCCTGTCTTTCTCCGGAAGCGCGAAAGTTGCCCCGCCGTAAGGGCCTCGAGGTATAATGCTGACTTTATGCAGGGGGTCTGCATCTTTCAGTATCGATTGAACAAATGCATGACCTGCCTCATGGTAAGCGGTAATTTTCCTGTCGCTCTCATCGATAACTCTGCTTTTTTTGGCCCTTCCCCATCTGACTTTGTCACGTGCCTCTTCTAAATCGGCCGTCTCAACGTAATCCTTGTCGGCCATTGTCGCCGCCAGGGCCGCCTCGTTAATTATGGCGGCAAGATCCGCCCCGCTGAACATCGGTGTCCCGCGAGCCAATCTTTCCAGGTTGGCGTCAGGAGCTAATTTTATCTTTCTCGCATGAACGTTGAGGATTTCAAGCCGGCCTTTCAAATCCGGCAGTGGCACAATGACTTGCCGGTCGAATCTGCCGGGCCGAGTCAACGCATGGTCTAAAATATCGCCGCGGTTTGTCGCTGCAATAACTATTACCTGATCGTTCGTATCGAAACCGTCCATCTCGACCAGAATCGCATTTAGTGTCTGTTCACGTTCATCGTGTCCGCCGCCGACATAGCCGGGGCCGCGCTTCCTACCGATAGCGTCAACCTCATCAAGAAAAATAATGCAGGGCGAATTTTCTTTGGCCTGCTTGAACAAGTCACGCACCCTAGATGCTCCCACGCCGACAAACATCTCCACAAAATCGCTGCCGGATATACTGAAGAACGGAACATCAGCCTCACCGGCTATTGCTTTGGCAAGCAGTGTTTTTCCGCAGCCGGGCGGACCTACAAGTAAAACGCCGCGTGGAATTCGGCCGCCGAGCCGTTGAAACTTCTTCGGGTTTCTCAAAAACTCGATTATCTCTGCTACTTCCTCCTTCGCTTCTTCAATACCGGCGACATCCTTAAATGTTATCTGGACACGGTCTTTGCTTTGTAATCGGTGCCTGCTTCGGCCGAACGACATCAGCATCCCTCCCGCACCGCTGCGGAGATTACGGGCAAACAAAAAGTAAAGAATCCCGAGCATCAAAAATATTGGAAATACCATCCCCACCAGGTTCCATAGCCAGATGCGCGGCGGCTCAGTATTAATCTTTATAGTGTTGTTTTTCTCTAACAACTCCCCAAGCTGTTTCCCCTGCACTTCCGGCTTATAATAAACCACAAAAGTATCTTTGCCTTTGCTTCCACGGCTGGCATTGCCCTGTGAATTGAGTTTTCCCGTTATTTCTGTGTCTTTTATGGTAAAACTCTCGACGCAATTGTTCTCGACATTCTTAACAAACTCATCCCAGCTAACCTCTTCGACACTCTGCCACTGTTGCAGCAGCATCATTACTGTGAATATCAGAATTCCAATTATCAAGTAGGTCAGGGGGCCATATTTATAGCCCGGCAGCGGAGACTTTTTGCCTGCCCCATCTTGTAGGTTATTATGTGACCGAGACGATTTCTTGTTTTGTTTTTTACCCATGATTTATATCTCGTCTCTATTAATTCGGCTCATCAGTCACAATTCGTGGTTTTACCATCCTTTTTCCATCAATTCTACGATTTTTCGCGCCAGATTGTTTGCCGCGAGATTTGACGCGTAGAGGAAGTCTTGCTTTTGCCAGTCAGAATAGCTTGCCGAGGCGCTGACAGTCTGGTTACTTATCAGCAATTCTCCTGTTTTTAGATTTTTCCAGTTAACTGTAGCCTGTATTTCCACGTCTTTCTCCAGAGCTCGGCCGGTCTCTCGTTCAGTGCTGACCCAGAACTGGTTAATCGATACAATTTGACCGCTTATTACGCTGTCTGCTCGGTCTCTGCTGGAAATTATCTTATATGGTGTCTCTGCCTCAATGCGCTTCGCTAAGGCGTCGGTCAGTTCGTATTCCACTCCTCGCCAAAAGGTCCGGTTGTCAAACATCTCCACGTAAACGCTGCCCACTTCTTTTGGAAATAGCGATTCATTGGAATAGCCGGCACACCCGCAAAGAGCCGCGAATGCCGTTACAACTGAGCCAAAGAAAATTATAAAAGCAATTTTTCGAGTTTTTCTACTTTCTTTTTCCATTTTTTCCCTTTTTCGGCGTCCGGCTTTTTCTCCTTCATTGCCTCTTTTGCCATCTCGGCCGCGGTACTGCCCGGCCAATCATCCATAACCAATTGATAATAAAGATTGGCCGACTGGTCATTAGCGGTCTTTTGATAATACTTACCAACAGTGAATTCCTTATAGGCCATCTGCTCATCTATCTGTTTCAGTATTTTATCTGCATTAATCTCTTTGGCATCTTCTGGATACCGCAGCTTGTAATTCTCGTAATAGCTCTTTGCGCTAACCAGGTGGGAGCTATTATATTTCGGCCCTTTATATGTAGCGTGCTTGCATCGGGCCATACTCAGTAGCGCATCTTTGCCGATTTGTCCTGTCGGCCATCGCGAAGATATTTCCGACCACTTCTGGTACGCGTCGGCGAAATTCCCTCTCTTTTCATAATGCTCAGCCACCGCCACAGCCGCTTTTTTTCCAATGGGTGCACTCCCAGCCCGGTCGGTAATCTTTTCCATAATTTTAACGCCTTCGGCGTATCTGCTCATCATAAATACCCCGAGCACCCGTTTCTTCTGCCCTCCTAAAAAAGCAGTAGCTATGCCAAACTCCCTGTCCAGAGCTGCCTCGTAAAAGTTGCTTGTGGGAAAATCTTCCAAAAATTTATCATAGCTCCAGACCGCCTTGGTGAATTTACCCGCGCAAAAGAGCATCTCCGCCTTCATAAAGGCGTCCAAATCAGGCCCAACAGCTTCCGGAAAATCTTTCTTAAGTTTATTTATCGCCTGCCCGACTGCCTTGGTTTCCCCCATATTGACTGACTTTTTTATTTCAGCCACAGCCAGCAGATATTTATCCTCAGCCGATACGGCTTTCCACTGTCCGTCTTCGCCCAAACGCAGCGTCTCCGCCGAGAACACCGGCGAAACAAACAGCCCGGCTGCTGCTATTAACATTACAAATCGCGTCCTGTCCTTGAGCATAATATCGCTCCATCAATTAACAATCACCAATTACCATCTATATCTACTAATTACCGCAACATTATACATACTCTTTTAGCCATTGCAAACCACATTAAAGACATT
>CAIYOL010000386.1 GCA_903927855.1 uncultured Planctomycetota bacterium | reverse complement strand
TCATTGACGACGCTCTCAACGAAACCGCTGACCTCTGGATTGGTCAGCCGGACTTTTGTCTGGGCCTCAAACTGCGGATTGGCAAGTCTCACCGCTACGACCGCGGTTAATCCCTCGCGGAGGTCCTCGCCCGTAGTGCCTTGGTCATTCTTGAGTAGGTTACTGTTCTTGGCGTAGTAATTCATCGTGCGCGTCAGGGCCGTTTTAAATCCCGAAAGATGCGTCCCGCCATCGATGTTGCGGATGTTATTGGCAAAGGCCAGCACGTTTTCGGCATAACCGTCGTTATACTGCATCCCCACTTCACAGGTCATCTTCGCCTCGGGGTCTTCCTTGGTAAAATAAATGACGTCCTTGTGCAGGACCTCTTTGCCCTCGTTAAGGTGTTTTATAAAGGCCTTAATCCCGTCGTTAAACTTGTAAACCGCCTTTTTGTTGTTCCTGTCGTCACGGAAAGTAATTTGCAGGCCCGCGTTCAGATACGCCATCTCTCGAATGCGCTTTGCCAGCGTGTCATAATCAAACTCGGCGTCTCCGAAAATTTCTTCGTCCGGCATGAAAGTTATCGTCGTGCCCTGTTTGTCGCTTTTTCCAACTTCTTTTACAGTGCCTTTCGCCTTTCCCCTTACACACTCAAAGTGATGGTGCTTCCCATCTCTATATACATCAGCTTCAAACCACTCACTAAGCGCGTTCACCACGCTGACCCCTACGCCGTGCAGCCCGCCGGCAACTTTGTAACTATCGGAGTCAAACTTTCCGCCTGCGTGCAAAGTGGTAAGCACAACATCCAAAGCGCTTTTCTTTGCCTCTTTATGCTCTTCGACCGGTATGCCTCTGCCGTTATCCTCGACCATGCAGCTGCCGTCAGCCTGGATGTGCACGTCTATATTGTCGCAGAATCCGGCCAATGCTTCGTCGATAGAGTTGTCCAGCACCTCATAGACCAAATGGTGCAGGCCTCCGCTGCTCCGGTCGCCGATATACATATCCGGCCGCTTGCGAACTGCTTCTACTCCCCCAAGTATCTTTATATTACTTGCGTCGTACTTATGTTCTTTCATATCCGCCCTTTGTCTGCTGCACAGAATTTTTAGCCGATGGCAAGTTTAATTTCTTGTATCCGCGCCTGCGGATATTGCCTGCCCAGCTCTTCGAGAAGCTCACTGCTTAATAATTGCAGCTCGTACATATACGACGGTGAGTCAGCAAGCACTTTCAGCCTCCCGCCGGAAATACCGTCAATTCTGCAGTGCCGACAAAGCTCGACCGGCAGCAGCTGACTCCACGCCTCGGTTATCAGCCCAAACCTCATCTGCTGCGGCGAAACACGGCCCTCCATAACCCCGCTTAAGACATCGCCCAGACTGACTGCTGTTTCTGCTCGCCGCTTGACAGCCACGCGTAATTGTTTGCCTTCGTCTGCCATTTTTTAGCTCAGGTTAATCGGCATTAGAACATAGAGGAAATTTGCCCCGCTTTTTATCAACCCCGGCCTGTCCGCCTGTCCCAGCTCCAATTCGAACTCCGGCGTCTTAATGACCCGCAGCGCCTCTATCAAAAATTGCGGATTAAACCCAATCTCAATCGGCTCAGCCTTGTAATCAATAGGCATCTCAACTTGCGCATCACCCGCCTCCGGCGTCCTGCCGGAAAACACCAAGCTGTTCTTTCCAACCGAAAGCTTAATCCCCCTGGACTCCCCGCTTGTAAGCAACGCCGAGCGGCGTACTGCACTTGATACTGCCTCGGTTGACAGCACCAGCTTCTTGTCATAATCCTCCGGTATTATGTCCTCATACTTTGGAAAATTGCCCTCGACAAGGTTCGAGCTTATAACCACATTTGCACAACCAAACAGTATCTGATTGTCGACAAGCTTGACCATAACAATATCCTTTTCGTTGCCGCCTATTTTATCCAGCAACGCCATTGTCTTGGCCGGAACTATTACCTTCGCTTTGGTAATCTGTTCCGCCGGCGCCGAAGCTAAATTGACCCTGCAGCGGGCCAGCCTCCTGCCGTCGGTGGCAACGAGGGACAGCTTCTTGCCTTTAATCTCCCACAACACTCCGTTAAGCGCGTAGCGAGTGCTCTCTTTGGCTGTGGCAAACAAACACTGCCTGATCCCGGCCTGTAAACTGCCCAAAGCAATTTCCATATCTGCCTGTGCGTCAAAGCCCGGAACTGCAGGATATTGGCCCGGCTCCTGACCATAAATCGTAAAGTGGCTGTCTGCTCCCTCTATTTTGCAGGAGCCGTCTTCAGCCCTTAACGACAAAACTTCGTCTGTGCTTTCGCGCACAATAGCGGTTAACCGGTCTGCTGGGACGACAATCTCACCTGCGTCTTCTACCTGAACTTCAGAAACTATATAGTTAATGCCAACTTCTAAATCTGTCGCGCAGATGCGAACGCCCTTTTTGTCAGCTACAATTTGAACGCAACGGAGTATTGGTTTCGGCGTGCGGTTCGGCACCACAGATGTTAGTATCCCCAAAGCGTCCGCCAGAGCAGTTCTGTTAAAATTTAATCTCATAATAAGCCCCTATCTCAATATGGTAAAAACTACGGCTCCAAATCTCTAAATTCCCAACACAATGCCGTAGTCTAACCCTCAAAACATGCTCTTGCAACCCTTTTTTAGAAAAAACCCTGTCGACCCCAAAAGGTCTTTTATTAAAAGGTAGATTAATATTATTACTTATTTAATAAAATCTATTTATTTCACTTAAAAGTTTTAATATTATTCAATAATTTACTGCTTTCAATTTCTTTATTTAGGGCAGTACCAACATTATTTTCCTCACTTGACTGGGAAACAGCTTCTTCATTAATCTGA
>CAIYOL010000385.1 GCA_903927855.1 uncultured Planctomycetota bacterium | reverse complement strand
ATTTTCAAATAATTTCCTCATCAATCTTTTATCTTTTTTGCCCGGCCTGATTTCGATACCGCTGCACACGTCGATTCCATAAACGCCCAGCTCGACCGCTTTGGCTGCGTTATCGGGATTTATCCCGCCGGCTAAAAAAATACGCTTGTCGATATGTCCTATGATGTTCCAGTCAAAGCTCACACCTGTCCCCCCGTATTTTTTAGGGTTGAATGCATCCAGCAAAATCGCATCCGTAAAAAAGTTTTCCGCACTTTCGACATCTTTTTGGTCTTTTACGCGTATCGCTTTCATTACCTTCACATCATGAGTACGAAACTCATTGCAGAACTCAGGGTCCTCGTCACCGTGCAACTGCACCCAGTCCAAGTGACACAGGTTTCTCGTCTCGTGAATTTGCTCAATCGATTCGTTCACGAAAACGCCGACAACATCCGTAAAAGCCGGCAATCTGCTTATTATCTTCGCCGCTTTTGCCGGCTCTATGTACCGTGGGCTTTTCGGATAAAAATTAAAGCCCAGCAGGTCCGCACCCATATCCATCGCCGCCGCCGCGTCTTCGTAATTGGTAAGACCGCAAATTTTGACTTTCACTATCAGCATTTACTTATCCGCCATTTGAGATTTCGATTAACTTTTCCAGACACGCCAAAGCCCTGCCGTCACTGACCGAGGCGTCCGCCATTTTGATTGCCGATTCGAAATCATCCGCAAGCCCCGAAACTATTATTGTAGCAGCAGCGTTCAGAATAACAATATCTTTGCGCGGCCCCTTCTCTTTACCGTTTAGTATCTTTCTTAGAACCTCGGCGCTTGTCTTGGCATCGGTTACTTTCAAATCGTTTATATTGGCTGGCGCAATTCCAAAATCTTCCGCGCTTATTTCACAGCTTTCGATTCTGCCTTCTTTTAATTCCATTATTTTAGTAACCCCTGCGGTGCTTATTTCATCCATCCCATTGCTATGAACGACCATTGCGACTTTCGTCCCCAGCAGCTTAAGTGCCTCAGCTATCGTTTCCATCAGATTTTCATCCGCCACACCCAGCACCTGTCTCTGCACACCGGCCGGATTAGCCAAAGGCCCAAGGATGTTGAATACCGTTCTAAAGCCCAAGCTCTTGCGGATTGGTTGAACATATTTCATCGCCGGATGGAACGCCGGTGCAAACATAAAGCCGATATGCGCCCGCTTTATACATTCCGCCGCTGTTTCGGCTCCCGCATCTATCTTAACTCCCAACTCCTCAAGCACGTCTGCCGACCCGCACTTGCTGGTTATCCCTCGATTGCCGTGCTTGGCTACATAAACCCCTGCACCAGCCGCCACTATCGCCGCCGCCGTTGAGATATTACAGGTTTTAATAACACCACCGCCTGTCCCGCAGGTATCAATTAAATTATCAACGTCGACCTTTACACGAACGGCGTGCTGGCGCAGTGACTTGGCAAGCCCTGCCAGTTCCGCCGCCGTAGCGCCCTTGATGCGCATTGCTGTAAGAAACGCCGCAATCTGAACCTCGCTGACCTCGCCTTCGAAAACAACGTCCAGCAGATTCCTCGCCTGCTCAAAATTCAGGCTTTCACCTTTCAATAACAGCTCGATATATTCAGTTATCCCTGCCATTCTCAGTGCCCTATTTTTTATTTCTTTCCGCCGCGATAGACAAAACGTTTTCAATTATTTTTCCGCCCGCTGGCGTCAAAATACTTTCCGGATGAAACTGCACGCCGAATATCGGGAGTTTCTTATGCTCGATTCCCATCACAACCCCCTCGAACTCCGCCGTCTGCTCCAGGCACTCCGGCAGTTCCGTCGTATAGCAGCAGAGACTATGATAGCGTCCCGCCTGCAGCGGATTTTCTACCCCGGCGAATATCCCTTTTCCATTGTGCGTTATTCGCGATGGCTTGCCGTGCATCGGCAGCGGTGCATGGCCGATTTTCCCGCCGAAATACTGCGCAATTGCCTGATGACCAAGACAGACCCCGAATATAGGCAGCCTGTCTTTGAAATAATCTATCGCCGCCAACGTAACACCGGCTGTGTCCGGCGTCCCAGGCCCGGGCGATATCACAAGAAGGTCGGGCTTAAATTCGTCGGCCACTTGTTTAAGCTCTTCTAACTTGGTATCGGCCCGATAAACCTTCGCATCGCAGTTGCGCTTGCAGAAATCATCCACCAAATTGTATGTGAACGAATCGAAGTTATCGATGAACAAAACTTTTCTCTTTTTTTCTGCCATAAATTTTTTACTTCCCGTAAATAGCACGCATGCAGGAGTTTGCCTTGTGCTCGGTTTCCTCAAATTCGGTTTTTGGAACGCTGTCATACACTATGCCGGCGCCCGCCCGGATATAAGCCGTATGGTCCTTTACCTGTAAACTTCTTATGGTAATACAGCTGTCGAATTGGCCGTCCACTGTCAGATAGCCAACAGCCCCTCCGTAGTACCCGCGTTTGGTTCTTTCTAACTGACGGATTATTTTCATCGCCTCAATCTTCGGCGCACCCGTGAGCGTCCCCATATTCATCGTCGCAAGATACGCGCTTAGCGCATCGAGCCCCTTAGCCAGCGTCCCCTTGACGTTGCTTACTAAATGCTGCACCGAAGAGTATTTTTCAGCCGTCAAAAGCTCCGTAACAATTCTGCTGCCCGGTTCAGCCACCCTTGCAATATCGTTCCTCGCCAAATCAACCAGCATTATATGCTCCGCCAGCTCTTTATGGTCGAGCTTCAGCTCCGCCTCGTACCGAAAATCGGTATCTGCATCGATTTTGTCCCCGACCCTGCCTCTCGGCTTTGTGCCAGCTATCGGCCGAATTTCCACATCTCGCTTCTTGCCCCCGCTCACTCGCAGGTTAAGTTCCGGGCTGGAACCCATTAATATCGTGCTCGGTGTATTCAGATAAAACATATATGGCGAAGGATTCAGCTTTCTCAGACGTTTGTAAACATCCAACGGCTCATCAGGACATGGCTCTATCTTCGTCCTGCTCAATACCACCTGGAAAATATCGCCGTCGATAATATGTTGTTTGGCGTCACGGACCATTTTCTCGTATGCCTGCTGATTTGTATCAGTTGATGCAGGGGGCAACGTTCCTTTATATTTTCGCCCCTTCGGAATATTTGTCCTTGCAATATTGAAATAGTATTCGAATCGCTCCTTTGCCTCGAATATTACCGCTTCACGGTCGCCGTTGGTTATCACGCAATTGACAATCACGTAACCTTTGTTTTGTTTGTGGTCGCACAAAAATATATTGTCGGCAAAGTAAAACTCATAATCAGGATTACCGAGCAAATCCTCTCCGCTGGAGGGTAGTTTCTCAAACTGGTCTATAAAATCATAGCTTATCGCCCCCAGCAATCCGCACGTCACGCGGAATGGCTTGCTCGCCAAACTGAAACTGAACGCAACCGCCCGCAGCACATCCATCTGGTTCGTGCTTTGCAGCCGCGATTGCTCATCTACTGTTTTTTCGCCTTGTTTAATTCGTCCGGTAATCGCCTCCGCCCCGAACTCCGCCGATTCGCAAAAATTAAAAAGTTTTCTCCGTTTGCCGGACAAATACCCTAACATCCGCCTGCCGGTATTGCTCAATGCTTTAATGGCAAAATCGGCTCCGGTGCCGGTAATATAAAGCGCCGGCTTCGCCGTCCCGAGGCTCATCGCATTTTCCGCTGAATAATCGCTCGCCTCCAGCAGGGCGCAATTCTTATTCCGCCCATAATCGCTCAGCTTGGCAAAGAAATCCACCGGCTCGTCTATATCGATTTCTTTGACTATCGGCACTATTTGCCCTGCCTTGGCGTTGGCTATTATTCCTCTGTAATCATCCATATTTTTGGCCTTTTAATGCAATTTTTATCCACAAATCCTTATAAATACAAACAAAAAAGGCGGCCTGTTTTTCCAACAGGCCGCCTTACCAAAGTATCTTAATAAGTTTATAACAGCAAATTACCGCCGCCTGCCGGATTTATTCCGCAGGACGCCACCAACCAAACAAATTGCTTCGGCTAATCTGCATTATTATATTATTCTACCACATCTTCCCCTTTTTGTCAATACCAAATCGCAAAGAAAATATTTTCACCATTGACAAAGTCTTCAGTTTTACCTAATATACTTCGGCAGCGATTTTTATAGGTCCCGCTGCCGGGAAGGTTATTTGTGAAAGTTTACGTTTGTATACCTGCTCGTTACGGTTCTACCAGATTCCCCGCTAAAGTTCTCGCCAAAGATACCGGCAAATTCCTCATCCAGCACACATGGGAACGTGCCTGCGCCGCCAATCTGCCTGAAAAGGTAATAATAGCAGCCGATTATAAAACCATCGTTGCCGCCGCCCAATCCTTCGGCGCCGAATGTATCATGACCAACCCCAATTGTGCGAGCGGCACCGACCGCATCGCCGAAGCCGTCGCCGATATCAACGTCGACATCGTCGTGAACTTGCAGGCCGACGAACCCGAAATCGACCCCGCCAATATCGACAAGGTCGCCCAGCTTTTAATAGATAATCCTGATGCACCGATGGCTACACTCGCCGCCGACTTCCAAAACGCCGCCCAAATCTCCGACCCAAACATCGTAAAAGTAATTACTGATTGCAATAATAAGGCGATTTACTTCTCGCGTTCTGTAATACCTTATGACAGAGATAATACCGGCATAGGAAACATTAAAAACTATTTGCGCCATCTTGGTATTTACGCTTATCGCAAAGATTTCTTGTTGAAAATCACCGCCCTGCCGCAGACACCGCTTGAAAAAATCGAAAAACTCGAGCAATTGCGTGCACTCGAAAATGGTTTTAGTATATTGGTCGCCAAAGTCAAACACACCTGCGACGGCATCGACACCCACGACCAATACGCAGAATTTGTGAAAAGATATAAAAAAGCCGCAAAGCGGTTAAAATAAAAGGAAAAGATATGAAAGACAAAGACTTATTGGCTTCCGTCGGAGATGTTTCAGTCGACAGTGAATTCTTTTCTCCTCTTCCGCCTGGCTACAAAAAAGGAAAGACCAGATATGTTTTTGTTATGGGTACTGTAATGAGCGGCCTTGGAAAAGGAATTTTTTCATCCTGCTTAGCCAAACTTATGCAGGATAAAGGCCTCAAAGTTACCCCCATCAAGCTCGAAGGTTATTTAAATATCGACTCCGGCACACTCAATCCATTCCGCCACGGCGAAGTCTTCGTCCTCGATGACGGCATGGAAACCGATATGGATTTAGGCACCTACGAAAGAATGCTCGACCAGAACCTCTCGAAGGCGAACTTCTGCACATCGGGCCAAATCTTCAACGATGTCCTCAACAAGGAACGCCACGGCGATTACCTCGGCCGCGACGTCCAGATGATTCCGCACGTCACCGGCGAAGTCAAGCTCCGCCTCCGCACCCTCGCCGCTCAGACCGACGCCGATATAGTCTTTGTCGAAATCGGCGGGACCGTCGGCGACTTGGAAAACGCCTATTACATCGAGGCGATGCGAGAGCTTGCCTACGAAGAAGGCCCCTGTAGTTCCTGCTTCGTTGCCTTGACTTATATTTTGGAGCCGCCCACTCTCGGCGAGCAAAAATCAAAGGCCGCTCAGCTCGGCATAAAACAGCTTATGCAGCTCGGCGTTCAGCCCGACATCATCGCCTGCAGGGCCACTCATCCCGTGACAGAAAAGGCCCGGCAAAAAATCAGCGTTTATAGTAACGTCCCTCTCGAAAGGGTCATCAGTCTCCCCGATTCTGCCAGCGTCTATACTATACCAGCGATGCTCAGAGACGCAGGCCTTGATTTCCAGGTCCTGCGACTGCTCAAAATAGAAGACAGAATTAATCTTCGCCACGAACGCAAGGCCTGGGCCAGATGGTGCGACTTCACCGACAAAATCGACTCCGTCAATCGCGAAATAACCATTGGCGTCACCGGCAAGTACACCGCCGTCCGCGACAGTTACGCCTCCATCATCAACGCCCTTGAGCACGCCGGCATCGCGCTCGGCTGCAAAACAGAAATAAAATGGATTGAAACAACCGACATTACCGATGATAACGCAGCAGCGCATCTTGCCGGCGTTGATGGTATCATTGTCCCCGGCGGGTTCGGCACACGGGGCACCGAAGGAAAAATCGCCTGTATAAAATTCGCCAGGAAAAATAAACTGCCGTATCTCGGCCTGTGCTTCGGCTTTCAAATGGCCGTCATAGAATTTGCCAGAAACGTCTGCATGCTCGAAAAAGCCAACTCCACCGAAATTCAACCCGATTGTCCTGAGCCGGTAATCGATATTTTACCAGAGCAGAAAAAAATAGAAGGACTCGGCGGAAATATGCGCCTCGGCGGAAGGGATATAGAATTAAAACCTAACACCACCGCCTCGAAACTCTTCGGCCAAGCCGCCTCCGTCAGGATGCGATTCAGACATCGTTACGAAGTTGACCCACGTTACATTGAACAATTGGAAAAGGCCGGTCTGGTCTTTTCCGGAAAAGCCCCCAACCAGCCCATTATGCAAATCCTCGAAATCCCCTCTCATCCGTTCTTTATGGCTACTCAGGCCCATCCCTGCCTTACTTCACGTCCGTTAAGGCCTCACCCTATGTTTGTAGCCCTTGTCGCCGCAGCGATGCAGAAACGTTTCCCAGGCGAAAAATTGCCCGATTGTATACAGGCCGCTCATAATGTATGTTCGTAAGACAGCTAATCCGTATGCGGCGGAGGTGCAGGCGCCTTACGCGTTTCTAATTCTTTTTTGAGCTCCGTTATTTCCGTTTTGAGTTTTCCGTTTTCCTCGTGGAGTTCCGCGATTTTTTCGGTGCCTTCAGCGACGCTTTCAGACAGGTTTTTTATGTCTTTTTGTGTCTCTTCTTCCCATTCTTTGATTTTCTTCGCATCTTTTAGTTTTTCGATTTCTTCTT
>CAIYOL010000384.1 GCA_903927855.1 uncultured Planctomycetota bacterium | reverse complement strand
TCCGAGGATATGGGAATTTACTGGCTTGCCAACTGGACACTGGCTCTTGCCTCTGAAGATTATTCAACCGCCGAGGGAATGCTGAAGGTTTATGAAGTATCGGACGAAATGAGCTCTATTGTATGGAAGCAGAGGACCCAATTGTTAAGATTGCGTGGTTTGGATAACGAACTGGAAAAGGAACTGCAAGCCAGATACGGCCAAGCGTTTGCAAAAGATGAAGCTAATCAAATTAAATTCGAACATCTCATTGATAAAGGGCTATATCGCGAGGCTGCCAAGTGGCACGATGAACATCTTAGTTCTTTTCAGATGGCAAAAGAGCCGTTATACAGCTTATATTCAGCAGCTTGCCTGATGCTTTCCGGAGACGGCGCCGAAGGAGAAAAGCGGCTCGATCAAACCCTCTCGTCAATACCTGCAAATGTTTTAAAAGACACGAGACGCGCATCTTTATTGGCTATGGCTAAGGCGCTTAAGCGGCAAATAACGCCTGATGCGGCTGTACGCGAAGCAACAAAAGAAGGTCTGAAGGATGTTAAGCATGCTTATTTCCTTTGCGGAGTGGGGTGCCTCTTAAAAGGCGAGACATTAATGGCAAAGAAACTATTTTCGCAAAGCGCAAGGGCTTCGGTGGACCTCGAGTTTCCAAGACAGGCAGCTCTGCGCCAAGCTGCAAGATGAAATAATTAGGCGCTTAGCGTCTGTTCCGTAAAAATATTTTGTCGCTTACGAAAACTGTTCTCTACGGGAAA
Source organism: uncultured Planctomycetota bacterium (assembly GCA_903927855.1). Taxonomy (GTDB): domain Bacteria; phylum Planctomycetota; class Phycisphaerae; order Sedimentisphaerales; family Anaerobacaceae; genus CAIYOL01. Next base: position 1,151 of record CAIYOL010000384.1, on the reverse strand, counting down.
ACCATAATTTCGAGGTCGATAAATCCGAAATCCGAAATTTCTTAGACCTTAACCCTAGTTTAAACCGTCTTTTTAGCGGTTTCATCATCCCTACACTTAATTAATCAGCCCTAAAATATCGGCACGAAAGATCTGCATGCCAGGCCATACGCTAAATAAGGTAGTGCTGAAAGCCTTAAACCTGATATCCCCAGTAGAAGGGCGTCCTTCTTCTGATAATCACACGGCCGATCTTATACTCACAATATCACGTTTCTAAAAAATCGCAAGGCTGTCCCTAACGTCCCTGGTCATCTACGCAGCTCGATGAGGGTTATCTCGGGAGGCACCCCGAGTCTTACTGGCGGGCCGAGCACTCCCGCTCCTCGGTTAACGTACACCTGCAAATTATCCATTCTGTGGAGGCCTGATAAAAAAGGGTGTACCAGATAAGCGATGAGGGTCACGGGGAAGAATTGCCCACCATGTGTGTGACCGCAAATCAAAATATCAAATCCCGCGTCTCTCGCGGCGAACGCGCTGGCCGGCTGGTGAGCGAGCAGCACCTTCACATTTACGTCGGGTGCGTCGCGCAGCGACTGAGCAGGGTCAGATAGTATGGCAGCCACCCCCTTCGCCGATACTGGCTGAGTGCCATGAAGGCCCCCCTGAACATTCGGGACGCCCGCCAAAAGCAGCCTGGCGTTGCCGCGTTTGATGACACGGTGTTCGTTAAAGAGTACGGTGATTCCAAGGCGGCGTATCTCTTCGACCCACTCGTCCGCTCCCACGTAGTATTCATGATTGCCCGTGACAAAAAAGACGCCATCCCTTGCTTTCAGTTCTGCTATCGGTAAAATCTCAGACTTGATGTCCTCTGTTCTGAACTCGACGAGGTCGCCTGTGATGGCCACTACGTCCGCATCCAGCTTGTTGATGCGATCTACCAAACGCGCAAGGTCCTTGCTATTGACGAATCCGTCCATATGAACGTCCGATAGCTGTGCGATTCGAAATCCATCCAATTCCGGAGGAAGATTCGGGATTGTGATAGTGACTCGTTCGAGCTTTGGTTCACGATAGGCCTCGATGTATCCAATTACTAACAACACAAGCGCGAGGCATAACATGGCCAGGCCGCTCAGATGAACCAGGTGTGTTCGGGAGTCCTT
>CAIYOL010000383.1 GCA_903927855.1 uncultured Planctomycetota bacterium | reverse complement strand
GAACAGATGGCGAGATAAATCGCATATCGTGAATTGAGGTAATTATACGGCGAGAGAGCGGAGAAGGCGAAGGAAAAAAGCCGTCGGTCGATAATGGGTCGTGAATCGAGGAAAATTCGCTTGACATGGGGGTGATATTTAATTATTAAGGGACTTTTTAATGTTATTTAGCGGTTTTGAAGAATAAATGGAGCTATAGAAATGTTACCGGTAAAAAAGACAAGTAAGTGCAGAACACGCACCCGCCGAAGTCATCATCGGCTAAAGGGCGTAAATTATTCGGTCTGTCCGAAGTGCGACCAGGCGAAGCTGCCGCACGCAGCATGCGCAAATTGCGGTTATGTCAATCCGAAAACAACGCTGAAGATAAGCAAGAAGGAAGAGGAGAAGAAGTAAAAGATGCGGATTGCAATTGACGCAATGGGAGGCGACAACGCACCGGACGAGATTGTCTCAGGGGCACTGGAGGCAACTGAACTACTTGAGAAGAACGATGAGCTGATACTCGTCGGCCCGAAGGATATAGTAGAGCCGAGAGTGCCTTCAAAATTTCGCAAAAAGGGCGTAACTATCGTTGACGCACCGGAAGTTATCGGGATGGACGAGGCGCCGATAGAGAGCCTGCGAAATAAGCGTAACAGCTCCATCGCCGTTATGGCTAAAATGGCCAAGGAAGGCCAGGCGGACGCAGTCATTTCAGCGGGCAATACGGGTGCCTGTGTCGTAGCATTCCAGATGAGGATGAGAAATCTTGCCGGCGTTAATCGGCCCGGGATAGCGGTTGTTTTCCCCACCTTCGAAGGGCCTGTAACGATATGCGATGTGGGTGCGAACATTGCCTGTAAGCCGATAAACCTTTATCAATACGGGGTCATGGCCAAGATGTATTCGAAGCACGTGCTCGGGATTGAAAACCCGCGGGTCGGAATTATGAGCATCGGGCAGGAAGAGGGAAAGGGCGATGAGATAGTTAAAAAGGCGCGCGAGCTTATGAAATCCGACGTGAACCTGAATTTCATCGGGAACATCGAAGGCAGAGACATCTTCAAAGGCGTCTGCGATGTTGTGGTCTGCGACGGTTTCGTAGGCAATGTGATATTGAAGCTGACCGAGGGAGTTGTTGACGGTCTTTTTCAGGCGATAAAGCACGAACTCGGCGAGGAGAAACTGCTGCTTGTTATGAAGTTCAAGCCCGTGATGATGCGGATTTATAAGAAATATGACTATCACGAATACGGCGGAGCACCGCTGTTAGGCCTTAACGGCACAGCACTGATATGCCACGGAGCAAGTGAAAGCAGAACAATCAAGAACGCTATTATGACGGCGAAAGCATTCCATACGAAAAAAATAAACGACAAGATTACGGAATATTTGTTAAGCACATCTGTAAGGACAAGTAATGAACAAGGAAGTTAGGGAGCGAAGCCCCCTTTACCGCGCGGTCATCGCCGGCTACGGCTCATTTGCACCAGAGAAGAAACTGACGAATGAGGAACTGGCAAAGATGATAGATACTTCGGACGAATGGATTACCGACCGGACAGGCATTAAGACGCGGCACATTACCACCGACAGCGAAAGCACAGCGTTTTTAGCTACGGAAGCAGCCAAAAAAGCTTTGGCTGAGGCACATCTTGATGCCGGCGAACTCGACCTTATTATCGTGGCCACTATTACGCCTGAGATGGTATTTCCTTCAACGGCATCCTTTGTGCAGCGCAACCTGGGAGCAAAGAAGGCGTGGGTGTTTGATTTGGCAGCGGCCTGCAGCGGTTTTGTGTATGGCCTGTCCATTGTGCAGCAATTCATAGAAAGCGGACGAATTAAAAACGCCCTTGTAATAGGGGCTGAAACTCTGAGTAAGATTACTAACTGGAGCGACCGAACAAGCTGTATCCTCTTCGGGGACGGCGCCGGGGCGGTTGTCCTCGAAAAAAGCGAAGACGGGCGCAAGGGCATCATTTACAGCAACATGTTCTCTGACGGAGACTGCTGGCAGGCATTGAACTGCCAGGCGTATGGTTCCCGCCATCCTGCAAATAAGAAGCTGGAAGACCCGAAAAAAATCTATATGGAAATAAAGGGGAGGGAAGTTTACCAGCAGGCGGTCAGGCGGATTGTTGAGGCCGTTACCGACTGCCTTGAGCATTGCGGATTGAGCATCGACGACATTAATATGGTCATTTCCCACCAGATGAATGCAAGGATTATCGAGTCTGCAGCGAAGCGTTTAAATCTGCCCGATGAGAAGGTGTTTTTGAACATAGCCGAGTACGGCAATACGTCAGCAGCGTCTGTGCCGATTGCTTTCAATGAGTGCGTCAGGTCAGGAAAAATCAAGCGAGGCGATATTATTATTTTCGTGGCGTTCGGAGCTGGGTTGACCTGGGGAGCAAACGTAATTGAGTTTTAACTGCCGTAATCGCGCCGCGCGGAATACAAGATACGAATTATGAAAACTGCTTTTTTATTTCCGGGACAGGGAGCTCAAACCGTAGGAATGGGCAAAGAAATCGCTCAGAAATTCGATGCTGCAGCAGGGATTTTTGAGAAAGCAGACGCCATTGCAGGGTATAATCTGAGCAAAATATGCTTCGAAGGACCTGCAGAACAATTAAATATGACGGCGATTTCGCAACCCGCTATTTTTGTAACTTCGGCGGCCATACTGGAGGCAGTAAAGACAAGCCCGGCTAAAAGCAGATTTGTAGCAGATGTAACAGCAGGGCTTAGTCTGGGTGAATATACCGCCCTATATGCAGCAGGAGTAATCGGTTTCGATGACGCACTTATTCTTGTTCAAAAGCGCGGGCAGGCGATGCAGGCGGCGGCTGATACTACTGATGGTGCGATGGTGAGCATTATCGGTCTCGATGAGGAAAAGGTCGGTCATCTTTGTTCCGAAGCCGGCGAAGGTGAAATTCTGGCGCCCGTTAATTTTAATTGTCCCGGCCAAATTGTGATAAGCGGCAGTTTCGCAGCGTGCGGACGGGCGGAAAAATTAGCCGACAAATACGGGGCCGCAAAAGCCGTGCGGCTGGAAGTGGCCGGCGCTTTTCATACTGAAATGATGTCCAGCGCGGCGAATATTCTTAAAGGGGCACTGCGGAAATGCAGGATTTCCGAGCCGGGGAACGTCAAAACTATTGCTAATGTTGACGCCGAATATTATAAAAGCGCCGAGAAAATCGCAGAAGGACTAATAAAGCAATTGACATATCCTGTTCTTTGGCAAAAATGTATGGAAAAACTTATAGCTGACGGAGTCGAAGATTTTTATGAGATTGGGCCCGGGAGGGTCTTGAGCGGACTTATGCGAAGAATCGACAGAAAGATAAATGTTGTAAATATAAGCAGTTTGCAGGCCATAGAAGAATTACCTTCTTAGGTCCCGACAAGGAGGTTGAAAATAATGCCGGAAAAAAGATTAGCTGTTGTAACAGGCGCTGCCAGCGGAATAGGACGAGCGATTGTCATGGAACT
>CAIYOL010000382.1 GCA_903927855.1 uncultured Planctomycetota bacterium | reverse complement strand
TGTTCTTTCCAGCTTGTCGGTCAAGACTTTGTGTTCATTTTCCAGTACGGAAAGCGTTTGGTCTCCACCCTGCGCTTCCTTTGAAACTTCTATAGCCATGTATGCTTTGACAAAAGCGTCGACTATTTGCGCAGCTTCTGTTGAATCTGGACTTTTCATTGTTATTTTTATGAGCTCACTGTTACGCTCGGTAGCTACAGTAATATCCCCACTTATTAAAGCCTCTCTTAACTTGATAACAGGATTAGTAGCATTCTTGAAAAACCTCAGATTCTTGAAAAACCTCAGATTTTTGTCTACGAGGTCATCCGCCACTCTTTGCAGAACCTGGTCACTCGTAATTAGGTCAGCTTGGGTGTTCACAAAGTTTGTGTACATCGGTAATACAACCTCAGAGTCCTTGTCGTTGTATAAAATACTCGGAATTATCGGTGCAACCCGGATTGCTGCAATGGCAGCTTGCATAGGTTTGATTAAAAGCCATATCGCTGGAATACCGATTGCGCAAATTACTAAAAATGTTATTAAAACTATATACCACCGCCTTAGAATAGGCTTAATCAAGTTGGGGGACGAATCTGCTCTTGGTTCGGCAGATACTTCAAAAGGAATAATATCCTGCGGGAACTGTTGCGATTGATGCTTCTCTATCATATTCATTTTTGTTTAACCTCTGATTAAAATTAGAACTGATTAGGGACGTTATTTACTTGCTAATACAATTTGTTTTTCCGTTGGGGCTGTTGTAATTTTTGTCAATAACCAAAGCTCAAGAATGACCATACCAAGTGCCAGAGGCATCATTGCGTAGCCACCAAAATCATGAAATATTTTTTCCCAGTATTCACCGCTGAGCATTGTGAAGGCAATTGCAGTAATAGTTAATCGCACTGTGTTACAGAGTAAAGCAATGGGCAGACTCGAAGCGAGGACGAGCAGTTTTTCCCACCACTCTCGTTTGACTAACAAAACAACCAAACTGTTAATCACAAAAAAGGCGGTAATCATTCTCAAGCCATTACAGGCCTCAGCTACTGCGACGCTTGCCTGGCCGATATGGATGACGTTGCCTTCCCGGACAACTTCATAGCCTATCATCTCCAGGCAAAACACGGCTGATGAAGTGGCCCATTGTTGTAGAGGCAGCGCTAAAGCAGCCTGGATCCTATTAGGCCAGGGCAACATTAAGAACAGGAATAATAGTGCCGTCGAAACCTTTCGGAAAAATTGCCAGCCGAATAGCAACAACACCAAGGCAGCAACACTAAGCACAATGGATAGTCTTTCTGCCGAGCCGTACATAAAGAACAGTCCAAACAGCCTGATGCACTGCGCCCCCAGGAAGGCAAATAGCCCCCAAAGAGAAGGCCCTATGCGGCATTGAGTAATATAGTGGCGCTGTGACCATAAGATGTAAATAGCCAAGAAAGGAACTAAAAGCCCAGAGGAGTATTCATCATTTCGCTGCCATACATTCCAAAGATCTATGATTCCCGGCCAGTACGACCAAAGAAAAGCAATTAGAACGATGCTGGCCGCAAGCCATGGAACAATATTAACCTTATGCGACTTTAGCTGGTAGGGCAATTTTCCATTTAACTTATCGAATTGTGGTTGCAATACATGCTGCAATCGACTTGTGTTATCTCTCGCAACTTTTAACACGTTGCCGATCACATTTCCTAACATTCCCTTCGGCTTAAATGATACGGCTTTCCCTTCTACAACGGTATTACCGCGTATGGCTGCGTGGTAATCAACTACGCATCGTTGAATCTCACAATTTGGGCCTACTTCCGCACCGTCCCAGAGAATGCTATTCACTACAATACTGTTCTGGTCAATGTTAACGTTGCGTCCAATTATAGTCGGTCCGAAAATGACCGCACCTTTAGAAATGCGAGCACCATCCATAATAACTACCTGCCCATAAATTCTAGTGCTGGAGTCAACTACGGTATTGGCTGCGGTCCATAAGACTTGTGAGTTGTCAGACCTTGATAATTTTAACCCATTATCAAGTTTCGGAGTAGTCTGGATATAACCGGCAATAGCAAATAGATATTCTTGCCAGTTTCGAAAGTTTCCTGCATGATTTGGTAATGTTGCCGCGTGAATAGTTTCCCCGGAGCGGAGCATTTCTGGAATTAAACCTTCCTTGATATCAAAGTAGCCCTCTTCTGGGATATGTTTCAAGATGCTGGTTTCACACACATAAATGCCTGCATACTCACCTACTGATGAGTCTTGGTTGGAAGATGGATTAAATGCCACAGTCAAATCAGACTGACTGCTGTAGTGGGCGTTTATTAACACATCGATTTTAGGAGGACATACTATACTGGCAGGAAATACCAGGAGTAATGTATCCTTTTCATCACCAGCAGCATCTCGGATACACCCAGCAGTGCCAACGGGTAGCTGTTCGTTTAGAAATTTCACATCCAGAAGGCGATTAATACGAATAGATTTTTCAAGCAATGAACTGTCACCGTTGGAGCAGATTGTTGCCTGCTTTATACCTTGATTGGCCAAATGGTCCAGCAAGCGCTCTAAGGCCGGTTTTCCTGCTATTGGCCATAATACCTTGGGTATTCGTGATGTTATGAAACAGCGCCCAAAGTCACATCTTCCAGCGAGTATAATCGCTTTGATAGGTGGTTTGCTCCACATTAAATTTGTCCAATTTTGCAATACATTTTTCGGCGAATCATGCCAAGCAAATTATAGGCAATTCAATAATATTCGAACAATCCTTTCAGAAGCTATTCCGTCCCAGAACTTTGGCCTTGTGTGTAGTCTGGCCTTGTTCAAACTTTCACGATAGCTGCCCACTATTCTATTAGTATCCGTGCCTACTAAAACATTTGTTCCTTCAGTAATTGTAATGGGCCTTTCCGTGTTTTCGCGGACTGTGAGACAGGGTATTCCCAGGATTGTGGTTTCTTCCTGGATGCCGCCGGAGTCTGTTATCACCACCTTAGACTCAGACATCAATTTCAAAAAATTCAGATATCCTAAAGGCTTAATGAGCAACATGTTCGGTAAGTCCTTAGTTTTTTGCATGAGTCTATTTGCTGTGAGCTGTTTATAAGTTCGGGGATGGATGGGAAAGACAATCTTTATTTCTTTTTGAATCTCAGCCAATGCGTTCAGTATTCTTATGAGTGCTTGATGCTGGTCTACATTACTGGGTCTGTGTAGAGTGACGACAACGTATTGCCCAACCAGTAGATTTAGCTCATCAAGTATACGTGAGTTGCTGGCTTTTTTTTTGTGAAGCTCAAGCGTGTCTATCATCACATTTCCAACAAAGTGGACTTTTGTTCCATCGATGCCTTCTCGCTTGAGGTTGACCAGGCCACTTGGCTCTGTAACGAAAAGAAGGTCGCTTATGGCGTCGGTTAGGATGCGGTTTACTTCCTCAGGCATGGTTCTGTCGAAGCTTCTTAATCCTGCTTCGACGTGGACGGTTTTGACGCCTAATTTTGCCGCCACCAGCGCACAGGCAATAGTAGAGTTTACATCACCTACCACCAGGATAGCATCAGGATTATGTTCTAATACAACGGGTTCGAAGTGCTTCATGATTTCAGCGGTTTGCTGTGCGTGGGAGTCTGAACCGACTTCGAGATCGATATCGGGAAATGGGATGTCAAGGTCCTTAAAGAAAATTTTACTCATATTTTCGGTGTAGTGCTGGCCAGTATGAACAAGCAGCGATTCAATCTTCGAGGTTTTCTTGCAAGCCCTTAAGATACTTGCTATCTTGATGAAATTCGGTCTAGCGCCAACAACATGAATAATCTTTAGTGGTTTTCCCATTGCGATCCCAAGAATGAGTTAAAACAAGTCATTCGACATCAGTCCGCGATATCCATCTTCGACCCATTGCGCAAGCCGCACAACTTGGCTCGAATGATCGCATTAATGCTTAGCGTTATGAACACAATATTGGTTACAAGGTATCTCTTCCACATTCTTCGCGGCTCCTGGATGAGTCTATATAACCACTCCAGGCCGGATTTCTGCATCCACAGTGGAGCACGCTTGGTAACAGCAGCAAGGACATCGAAGCTGCCCCCGACGCCATGGCAGATTGGGACGTTAAGAGAGCTTCGCCATCTTCCAAGAAATGCTTCTTTTTTAGGTGAACTAATTGCTACAAAAAGGATATCTGCGGAGCTATTATTTATGTTCTTGGTAACTTCGTATTCTTCATGCTGTTTGAAATAGCCGTTTCTGTAGCCCACCACACGCAAACCGAGGTAACTATTCTTAACAATCTCGACCACTTTCTCCACAACTTCTGGTTTAGCTCCTAATAAATAGATACCATAGTTCTTTTCAGAAGCTCTTTCCAGCAGTCGGTACATTAAATCTATGCCGGCTATTCTTTCCGGCAGGGGAGCCCCCAGCATTCGTGAAAGCCATACTATGGGCACCCCATCGGCCAGTATTATGTTCGATTCATCAAGGCTGGTACGCAAGAGCGGGTCCTTACGGACGTTTACGATCTTTGCAACATTTAGAATTCCTACAAGAAGCTTGTTTCTTTTGGCAATGCATTCATCGGCCATGTCCAACACCTCGCTCATACGCAATGCACACACTTTTACGCCAAGCAGTTCCACTGTAGGACATTTTTCCGATAGAGTCATGTCTTGTTCCAGTTGCGGCTTACTCTTTAAATCGATGATCGGCCCACGCATACAGGACCCAGCCAAGTTCGTAAGGCCGACATTCGCGATTAATGCAAAAACCGATGAAGCATTTATCGGCCAAACTGTGCAAAAAGCGCAGGCCGCTAACGCAAAGCAATGCTCTGAGAGAGCGCGAGACCTTCGCTGGCTCACGCTTTTCGATATCCCTCCATATGATTCCTTGTTCAGCCAAAAGCAAGTTCTGGTTCAATTCGTTATTTCCCAAAATCCATTGCAAACCAGCTTTAATTTCTTTCGTATGGTTTCGGCTGGTTACCCTGTCACTGGCCATTATAGCCATAGGCACCATTGAATCCTGATGAACAGAAAATACCGGGTATTCCTCGCAGACCTTTCCATTTGCGGTGTCATAATGCCACCACCATTGTCCAAGAGGGCCTTGAAGGCGGCATATTTGTTCAGTAGTTTTAGCAGCAATCTCAATGCTTTGCTTGTCGTTAAATAACAAACCGTAGTTTGACAAGGCTAAAATTGGATACACCTGGTCAGCAAAACATGCTATGCGTCTGCTTATGACCTCCTTAAACCCCGAACGATTATGTCTCTGGAAAAGATTGTGTTGTGGCCGAAAGAGCGAGAGTAACCGCCTCCTTGCCTCATTCAGGATCGGCTCAATATATAGTTCTAAGGCCTTCCGCTCAGACAAAGCTGCCGTACAGGATTGAACAATCCAGGCAAGCTCAACCGCATTGCATAAGTTCGCCTGACTTTGCCAACTGGTGGATAGTTCTTTCGCAAACAATTCGCAGCGGTCTTTTTCACCTACTACTCCTGCCCAGAGCGCAAGTGCGATATCGCCAATGTCTGTAATTTTGTGATGGTTATTTGCTATTTTGGGCCATAGGTTCGGCAGGTATGCTTTATCTTCAGGATGGGTTTTGAGCCATTCTGCGATGCCAATCTGGCTAATCGCAGCATATCTGATACTAATACCATGTGTTTTCCATTCATTATGAGAACTGAGCGTTGTGGAGTAGGGCAGTTCCGTGGAGCTTTGTTCATAGAACCGGCATAGACCGGCTTTTGCAGTTTTACAAACTGAATCAATCATTTGGGAGAAAGCCACACTTTCGCTAACTATACGAGCAGCTTGAATCATATCTGCCTTTTGAACTTTTAGACTGCCAGCCTGATATTGGTAGTGAAATGCTGGTTACCCCGGAACGTCCCATAGCAAACGATAGTATGAATAGGTTGCTTTCGATCATAACTGCAGCTGAACCATCCACAAATAGGGTTTTCACTGCCGGTATATACCCTGCAATTGAGCTTATTATCTATGATTAATTCTATCTTTCTTCCAGCTTTTGTTATTTTCCAAATATTGTTGTTTGTATTTTCCACATCACATGAAGGTGCCAAGTGGAAATATTGCTCAATTTTATGGCTGGATTTCATTTCAAGATAGTCATCTAAAGTTATTATTTCCTGCTTTTTTTCAAACTTTATCACTCGCCGATGTGTAACTGGGTCATGCAGTCTATGATAGCCATTATGCCAGCCCGCTACTTTATCGTAGTGTTCGTTACTGACCCACTCTTTGACAAACGAGTCAGCCTTTTGTGTCCACAAGAAAGGGCCTTCAATCTGTGACTGGTTCAGCCCATCTATTACAATAGTATTGTGTGCAGCAGTCGAACGGAAATAATCCCTGTAAGGACTGTCACTGATGTACGTATAGGTTCCTGGGTCTGTAAAGAATTCTAGGCCGTAGGCATAAAGTATAAAGCTTAGAGAGTCAGCATGTCCATGAGCTGCGATTGAACCAAATCCTAACGGCCCGCAGTCAAAAATTAATTTGACGAGTACAGTTCTGTTGTTATGCAGAATATAATAACCACCTTCCTCAAATTTTACTGAGGCCGTATTGGGTTTACTAACGGGCAGCATCATCTCAAACATAGATTTGCCCTTTTTGCCCAGAAGCCAGAACGATGTTTCATCGAAGTACTTTGCTGTTGCTTTAAAATCAGGGCGATCGAATAAAACCGAGGCTGTTGCCAACAGTGATTGCACCTCACTGGTTTTGGTTTCTGACAATACAGTCATTCTGCCGTCATCACTGTCGCCTATCTGGGGAATCGAATTATCGTTATTCGCTAATGCCCAGACAAAATCAGCGGCCTTTTCAAGAGTCTTCCAATACTCGGCAGGAAAACCTACCCCATTGTTTTTCCCCAAAAGGCCAGCCAAAAGAAAGCAATCGTAACAGGCAATATGATAATGAGTTGTCTGTTCTTTGTTTACTCCGTCTGGATAAAATTGATGCCCAATTTCTCGACAGAGAATATCATAGGTGTTTCGCCTGTGTTTGTTCATTCTATCCAATTGGCTGAAACAAGTGCTGGCGATGAAAACTCCGGCTGCCTCTGCAATCAAATGGTTGTTAGCAGAAGAGTAGGCTGAAAAGTTTTTTGCCACATAGTCAACATGAGTTCTGACTATGTTTTCTATTAGGCTGCAGGTACGTTTATCCCGTCTTAGATATTCTTTCAAAAACGCTGTCACCCAGCTAATAGATATCAGCCTGATGCTTGCTTCCATCGGCATTATCCAGTTGACACCTAAAAGATAAGGGGACTGTTTGACAAAACTCTCAACCTGCTTTATGGTTTCCTCGGCGTATTTCTCTTTGCCAGTCAGATAATAAGCTTTTGAAAGGATAATCAGGTGCTGTAGTCTGGGTAACTCCCAGAAATATTTGAAATCGCCATAGGATGTAGTATCTCGATAGTTCATCCATGGGCCAAATTGCAAAGGTGTATTGATGCCCCTCTTGTATTCTCGGTTCCAGTTGATTTCTTTGCCTAGGTCAATCCTGCGCAGGGCCAAACAATCGCTACGATTCTGCAACAACTCTTCAGCCACAGCAATAGTGCTTTTAATCCAGTCCTGTGGAACATCCCCGGGTTTTATGTCAGCAAGACCGTAAAACTCAATTTTGTCAATAACATTTTCCGAATCGGTGAAATTATTTTGGTATTGTCGTTCCCATCGATTGTGCAAAATTCTGGCAGCACACTGCCATAGCATGCGTCTGAGGCGCCAGATGATTTCTCCAGGCCTCATAGCCATCAACCGACGATAATACCAGAAGATACTCACGGCTGCCTCACTGCCTCCCAGCTTTTTAACCAATCTTTTCTCCGTTTCCACAGGTTGTTCCATACAATGGCCTGTGAATTAAATTGCGCAGAATTAACCCTGCTGAGAATAGCTAATACAAAGTATTTCACTCTTACCCAGATAAGAAGCATAGCCAAACCCCACCACCTCTTATATTCAGGCCAATGTTCTCGAATCACAGTGCTTTGAGCACAAAGCACTTTATAAATTCGTTCTTCTTTTACAGGTTCAGATGCTTCCCCGTAATGGATTATTTCGGCATCCGGGGTAAAAAGAGGTTTGTAACCAAGCTTTCTTGCTCGCAAGCAAAAGTCAACTTCCTCACCATACATAAAAAATACGGGGTTGAAACCAGCCAATTGCTCCCACAAATCACGTTTAACCATAAAGAAGCACCCTGTAATAATATCCACCTGCCTAACGGTGTCATATGCCCAGGAACCGTATGATTCAGGGTTAAACAAAGCGAAATTTCTAAAAATCCTTGAAAGCCCAAATGCCCGACAAAATAAGCTCCAAGCGGTTGACTCGCCAAAGCAGCATTTAGGATTGACAGACCTGTCCGGGAAAATCGTTCGGCCCCCACAAATCCCCGCCTTGGGATGCGAACGTGCAAATGAGAGCAATTTTTCAATCGCTCGATTAAGGACCACAGTATCCGGATTAAGCAGAAGCAGATAATCACCTTTGGCGTTTTGTGCCGCCAGATTATTGGCCCTTGCAAAGCCATGGTTTTCTTTGGAAGCTATCAACTGCACCTGAGAAAAATACCCAGCGATTGCATTGGCCGAACCATCGCTCGAATCGTTATCAACTACAAGAACCTCATAATCAATATCCGACGTCTGTTCAAAAATAGACCTCAAGCACTCCAAAGTAAGCTGACGTGTATTATAACTCACTATGATAATTGACAAGTCCATACAATTTTAGGTTTAAGTCGCTGATACCTTTTTAAGAAAAAACACTGGCTCTCTAGAACATCCGAAATGGTTTATGTCTTCATTGCTTAAACAGTCATTTATGCTTTTGGAGGCAACTTCAAATCCTGGTAGATTAGTCCTTTTTATGAAGTCTCTTCCATAGCGACGCACATGAAAGGTGTCTCTGGGGTCAGCCATGGGGTACTCGTAACTTTGCGGCAGATTCCAATCGACCGGCACCTGAACAACAGCACAGCCGCCGGGCTTCAACACGCGATGTATTTCACATAAAGCCTCTTTTTCGCCGGGGACGTGCTCCAGTACGTGAAGACAAAGAAAATAATCGATTGAATTATCTAAATAACGCATACGAGTAACATCACCCTGTTCCATCGCACGGCGTTTGATATCGAAACTCGTATAGTCCAATCCCTGATTTACATACAGCGTTTCAAGATTGCGTTCCGGCGCAACCTCCACGATTTTTTTGCCCGGCGAGAAAAAATCTGTGCATTTTTCGAGAATCACAAGCAGTGCCCTATGCCGGTCCTGACACAAGCATCCTGGGCAAAGAGAATTCTTTTCGTCATACCCTGGACCGGTGTGGCGATAAAACGAATTGCCCGTCCAGCCGCATATATTACAATGAACTACGCTGCGTTCCCCAAAAGCGTCCTTGACTGTTGCGCCAAATAAATCAAGAATGGAACTCACCGCATTAGCGAAAAAATCGAAATGCCTACGCCTCAGGGATACTAATGCAAAACGCAGCAGGCGCGTCAATATGCGTATTCTCCCTGCAAACGGTTTAGATTTAGTCCGGAAAGTAGGATTAAAACCCGTTGTTATTGTTTTGTACTCGATATATGCTTCCAATAGTCTGATTTGTCAATGAATTCAAGTATTTGTTCGACCTTGCTGTCCCAAGTCTCATTCCTTACGCTCTCTTTTCGTTTTTGCCTGTTTTGCAGATCCTTGTCTTTTGCCGCATGGCGCACTTTGGCCACGCAATCATCGTAGTCAGATGCTATGTAGGTTACATGAGCGAAAGACCTTGCCGCAGGAATATCCACCGAAACAAATGGATTTCCTAGTGCTAGGTATTCTTTTATCTTTACAGGATAAGAATGCATAACCCACTTGTTCTTTTTCCACGGCAGAATCGAGACATCAAATACATTGCCGTAATGGGGAATGTCTTCATATGGTTTTTGTCCAAGTATATAGACATTTTTTAATTTTCTCAAACCATCCACGTTTGAAGATAAGGGCCCGACCAAAACGAAAGACATTTCCGAAAGATTGCTGGCTAAGTGTTGTATAAGGTCAAAATCAAAGGTCTTGTCGCAAATATCGCCAAAATAGCCGATTATCGGTTTCGGAATTCGCGCAACGTCTTCGGGTATGTAATCTGATTTTTCCGTCTCCGCAAAAAAGTCAAAATCAACTCCGTGACCTATTAAAATAGAATTAGGATTCTGCTCGGCGCCATCCTTGAACATAGCATCGTCAACATATAGGACCAGATTGGACAGACGTGCCAAGTCGTTGTCAAGAGAGGCGATATAAGGTTTGTCAATACCAGGCATTTCCTCAAAAAGATCTGTTCGCTCATATACAAGATAATTATATTTCATTTTTTTTATAACTTCCCAGGCAGGCGGGCAACCTACATAGAAAATAGGATTTCGTATACGCAAGATAAGCATGGCAAGCTTCACCTGAACCAGGATGGAGTACGCATTGACCACGCGGCCAAATGTACTGCCCCAAAAAGGCAGAGAGACAGGACTCAAGATGTACATACCGCTTTTACTGTCTTTTCGCAAAAAACGGGCGGAGCTACGGATTTTGCGCAATATCTTGCGCAGGGCGAACTGGTCACTTTTGAGATTCGGCACCCGCATCCCCAAAGAATTTATGAACAATACCTTTGTATGCTTTGCCAGCCTGGTCATCACCTGTGGGACAAATAAGCCCCTGTTGTGGTACCACCAGTCGCAGCCGGCAAAGCAGACAATTGAAGGTATTATTTTTTGGTTTTTTACGATTTCACCAGTTAACATATGTGCATAATTTAATATGCTTTCACCCGAGCCCTATCCAATCTACTCCTATCTTGCATACCAGCGTCTAAGAAGTAGAAAACTCATCCCTCCGAAAATATCCCCGATACACATTCTTTAACCTGTGGTATAGCATAATTCAGATTTTCACGGATTTTATCCTTCCGTTCAAAAATCGACTCAATTTTTTCAAGCACCTGCTTTTTATCATAATTTCCCGCATCAATAACACAATCAGCTACCCCAATACTTTCAAAAACACCGTAAAACTTTCTGCTATATGCAATTCCTACCGCGGGGATACTCTGGGAGATAGCTGCGATACAGGCATGCATCCGTGAGCCAATAAAAAAGTCGGATAAACCTATTAGGTACTTTACTTCGCCCTGATCATACTCGCCTTTCACCATGAATATTCTGCCTGGGTATATCTTCCTGAAACACTCATACATCTTAAGACACGCTTCGGAATCACTTTCCACTGCATTATTTGTGGGCGGAAACACATGCGAAACCAGCAAAACGGACACCTTCCGACGTTTTAGGAACATCTCAATAACATCGTATACCAATTCACGGTAGTCACTTTTCAGGCCAAACATATTATTACGATTGTAGCCGCCATTGAACAAAAGTCCGCTGATATTCAGGCCAACGACAATCGAGTCCCGTGCCCGTATATCTGTCGATGGTTCAATATCAATATGTGATGGCTTTGGGCATCCAGGATAAAAGCAACATCGGGGGCAAACCTGACTTTTCCATTGTTATTTTTACCGAGTAAAGCATTTACATGTTTTATGCTCGCCTTATCTCTCGAATAAATCAATTTGGCACGATTTAGAATGTGTCGAGCCATAGCCCTGGCTAACCGTCGCTTAAACGGCCCATAAGTCTGAGGCAGCATTACCAAATCTTTATTGAAAAGCAGAACAAGCCATTTACGCAAAAAACCAAGTACAAATCTGCGCATACCATATATGTCGCTGAAGCTGTCGCCGCCGGTAATATCTGCGACCATATTGAGCTGTAAGATGTGTTTCAAACTCGCGTTCCGTCGAATACAGAAATGACTGAATCTCTCCCCATTAAATAACCTTAATAGAAACCCATAGAAACAAAGCACAATAAAATGATTCTCAAGAAATATATTTCTGCAAAGACGAATAGGCAGTTTTTTTATACACAGGATCTTATCGCCTATTCTCAACTTCTCTTCCCTCACTACGCGGCCACTGTCCAGCAACGTTATTTCCGCCTCGGGCCAACGTTGAAGGATACACTTAATCGCAGATTCAGCAAGCGCGCTAACGCCCATGTTGCCCGTATCCAATGCCGCCCCAAGCAAACCTATCTTTACTGATTTATGAACAGCAAATGAGTTTTCAGACACTTCTCGCATCCTCCCTGCCTGCAAACCCTGCTGACACAGCACTTGCTGGCAAATGCCGGCTTTGCCTTTCAAAATGTTTAAGCAACAATAGACCAGACAGACAAACAATAATACATGACAGTATCCCGATTGTTAGATACGCCATTGGATATCGGGGCTGGAGACCTCGAACGACCACGATAATCACTAATACGGGGATCGCCATGGCTACACCGGGCAACCAAGAGGTTACATAATCGAAGATATTCAATCCGATCGCCTTACGTATCACAGTAAGCTGCAGACTTATCGCAATAAAACTTGCAAGCAGTATCACTGCTGCAGCGCCAGTGAGCCCAAAAAATCTTATTCCTGGATATATGAGCGATATTAATACTAAACAGCGAACTACCGCAAAAGCTCTGTTTTTGCCGGGTTGTCCTATACCGAAAAATAAACTTGTAAATATACTCCCCTGTATAAGAAGCACAACGTAAACACACAATAGACCGAATGGAACCGCAACTGCTGAATATTTATCACCGTAAATAATAGTCAATATTGTGCCACCGCAAATCAGAGCCAATGCCATCGGAGGAATCACAAATAATCCCGTATATTTAGTAATTTTCAAGGCGCCTTTGCAGAGAGCTTCTTTGTCGCCCTGTTTTTCAGAAAAAGCCGGCAATAGAACAGGGCTTATTATCCCGGCAAAAAAATCCCAGGGTGAGATTGCAAGGGTCAAAGCCATACCATACAGACCAACTAAATAGGTTGAAACCATTTTGCCTGCGACCAGAACATCTATATTGAATGCCATATACGCAAGTATTGGCAGGCCAAACATTCCCCTCGCAAAACCATATAACCCCTGAAAACTTTCTCTGTGATAAGCAAATTTCTGCCTGAAGGGGCAAATCGCATGCGACAAAATACATTTTGCAAATCCCATTGATGCAAATCCTATCACGATAGCCCAGACATTTCTTATGATTAGCGCCAAGGTAATAGTAACAATGGTTCCCAAAATAAGACCGCCCTGTGTTATTAATACCACCTTGCCAAACCTGAATGTCTTTTCCAATATGTAAGCCCTTGGGCTAATGAATCCATTGAAAAGTATGGTAAGAAAAGCAGCCCGAATCAGAGTTGTCAATTCTCCCATTGAATACCGGCTTAGCACCTCTGCTTTGCTGCGGAAATAAAACTCGCAGAGCCACGGTGCCAAGATAAATGCAATCACATATAGGCCTACTGCTCGCAGGCTTTGAAACCACCAAGCCATATTGAGATATTCGGGGTTATCGCCCTTCGTGTGCTGAATAACCGATTGTTTTACACCTATCTCTGTAAGCACATCAAACAACGCTGTCAGGCTCACTATCATTACCATCAGCCCCATCTCCTGAGGCGCCAGTAGCCTGGTCAGGATAACCTTGCTTGCTAATCCAAGAAACTTGGCGGCAAAAACTCCAACCCCCAAAACAACGCTGCTGCGCGCGCACCTGGCTTTTAGAGTGCCTCCACCTAAACGGGCGACCAATCCCAAGATCGATGTTTTTATGGCTTCCATTACATTCAAATAATATCTGCTTCCCGGTTCACCTGATAATGCTTCTAAGGCCGGGAACCCTTGAGATGAAAAGTTTCTGTGCCAGAATAGGCAAAGCAAGCCCGCTTACCAGCAGCACCGGAAAAACAATAAAAGAAGCAGGCCCATCCCACAATCCATTCTTCCGCGTAATCACACTAGGTACACCAATTGCCATCGTATTCATCAGATAAATTGGAAAGGTATATTTCCCGAATGTCGTCAGGAAAAACGACCTTTCAAAAATCCTCCAGCGAACAAGCGAATGAATGGCCGGCAAAGAAAGCAATCCCAGCATTATTTTGGGCACGTTCACCAGAAAAGCGAGCACAAATACCCCTGTAAAAATCGCCAGAAATAAACAGGAACACCTATCTATCCATTCTGAATATTCCTTTATGTGACAAGCAGCATAGCCACCCAAAAGGAAGACAAACATATATTCGAAAACCTGCTCCAAGGCAAAATACGAAGTTCTCGGTACAAAATACAGCGCCATCGCAAAAATGAGCAGGAGCTCGATTCTCTGCTTCACAAGCTTAAACATAACAGGAATAATCATAAAATAGATGAAGCACACGTATATGTACCACAAGCTTGCACAATGGCTATACCTCGGCCGAATGAGAACGTTGAGAAAGTCGCTCATGCCCGTCACCGGCCGTTCGACATCGGCAAACATGGCGAACAGATACTTGCCAAGCCAGACGACTACGGCAAAAAGAAGATATGCAGGA
>CAIYOL010000381.1 GCA_903927855.1 uncultured Planctomycetota bacterium | reverse complement strand
AAGACAAAATACATAGATTACATAAGCTGGCGCAAGGCGCAAAAAACCTGCAGGAGATTATTTTTTTATTTTCCGCGCGATTTTGTAATTCAAACTCTCCATCGGTACCATCCTCTTATTGAGTTTCAGTATAGCTGAAAACTAAACCGATTGTCAAGGCAAATTTTATCGGCTTCCAGAAAATCATTCAGAGGCCAATTGAGCATAACTTCTTTTGCCACAAAGCTTTATAGACACTACAACTAAGCCGTGCAGCAGGCGACACGAGCAAGCGACGTAAGAGCGAAAGTGCGTAAGGAGAGAACCAAAAGCCCAAAGAAAAAAGGGCTGAGAGTATTTTGCTCACAGCCCATTGTTAAAAAACACAAATTCAATTTATTTTCCGCGTTTTCGCAGCAAAGCCAAGCTGCCGAGGCCGAGGAGGAAAAGCGTGGCGGGTTCCGGCACGGGAGTCAGAGTAATAACTTCGTCGATTCCGACCCAGTGCCCATAGTATGTAGTCGCCTCCACCTGGAACGTCACGACATCACCCGCTTGCACAGGGATATCCGTCAGCGATTTGCCCGAAAGCAAGTTGTTGGCGAAAGACGCCTCAGGGTCGGTCCTATACAGATCATAAACACTCGACCGAGAAGCCAAGAGCGTGCCATCCACAGTCAGATCCCAGGACGTGTCACGTCCGGCAAAGAACCCCGCATCCCACGCCAGACCCGAAATGCTGATCGTTCCTGCGGAAGGACTTGTCCACGTGATGTTGCCAAATTCTGATTGCCCGCCATAGCACCACGAAAGGGAATGAATGACGATGTCGCCTACAATCCAATCGTGTTGTTGATAGATAGGGTCGGGCGAGATTCTTTGGACGATGGATCCATCCCAACTGGGGTCCCATCCCCAACCGATGAGATGGGCGTCGGCTATAGGTTGCGTGATGTGTGAAGACCCAAGGTTGTACGACCACGGTCCATTGGGATTCTGACTCGTGCTGAACTGGGATTTGAGGTTATACACAATGGTGTCGCCATGCGCGATGTCACTGACCGCCAATGCCATCGCAGCTGTAGTGATTAACACTACGCAGAATTGGGGATGATTTGTCTTCATCTCTATTCTCCTTCGAAAAATCGTTAATCCATCCTTCGTCCGTTTTTGCGGACTACGGAGGACAAGTATTTTCTTCTTCTAAGCGCCAATCCGCCTAAACCTAACAGTATAATTGTCACCGGCTCAGGAACGTCCACCATAAAGCCGTCAAGAGGCATATGCATGTTGCCAAGGTCGTCAGTAGGGTCTATCCACCCGTAGATTGAAATAGCACCTTCGTTGTTGGTTCTAGCCCAGAAACTGACACGGTAGTCTGTACCTCCAACATAATTGATTTCATCATTCGTCATCGGCGCCATCATAAAAGTTCTGCCGCCATGGGCTGCGACGAGTGCAGCCAGTCCTGCAGGCATATTGGATTCACCAGTTAGCGGATCAGGGACCGGCACGATTGGGCCGTAGCCGTTAGGCTCTCCGTTGAGACCAGAGTAGCCGTTTGCATTGAGCCAATCAGTTGGGTTGGTCGTACTCCAAACCCCGTATTTGGAGTCGGGGTTGGATGATTGGGCGTCCCACATATTCTGCCTATCAAAGGACCAGAGGCTGAACTCGTACGCCTTATTGCGGGCCAGTCCGGTGAGCGTGAGCTTGATGTAGTTCATCCCGAAGTTCGTCGACAGAATAGATCCGGCAGCGTACGCAAAACCGGCGCTGCGGTTGGATGTAAAACCGTAGTTATTGGGGTTCTGGTTCTTTCTATACGCATGGAGTTCTGCGCTCGGAATCTCCCACGGGTCGTTTGCAATGGGATTATAGAAACTCGAACTAGGCGCAGTCCAAAATTTCGTAAGTCCCCAGTTCTGCCAGCCGGAGAGCGGCTGCTGGCCATCAGGCGCATAAGTGATGTCAACCTTCAAAGGATTACCCTTTCCTATGTAGTCGGCTGATGCCGGCACGCTCAATCCAACAACAACTAACGCAACACAAAGAACAATTAACTTTTTACACATAATCTACTCTCCTCTCTTTCTTACTATTCAAAAATATTCAAAAACACTCTCTCTACCAAAATCCCGTGATTCGACACGCATCCATAACCCAGCGCCGGGTGTGGATTCGGCCGGTTACACACCGGACGACCGTCACCATATCAGGTACGCCTGTCTAACGCGATTTTTTCGGAAATTGAGTTCGTCCTCCTCCTTGTGGAAGACGAGTTCAGGAACCCGCAAATCATCCTGAATCGCCCGTAATTCTACCAGAATTACCCACTTCCCTGTCAAGGGGAATTTTATTGGATTTCAGAAAAACCATTCAGAGGCGGGGTATTCCAACTTACAATTGACGATTTATGGTTTTAGAATAAGATTGCCGCAGCCTTCCCAGCCTACGGAGGACAAAGACCTGGCAATGACAACTCTAAGCGGAAAATCTTTGACTTTAGCCGAACTATATATTACTATATGAGTATATAGTCATATAGTTATTAAATTTTGAGGTTATTTTATGTCAAACAGGCAGAAAAAGATGTTGTTCGAGAAGCAGGCGGAGATTGCGAAGGCGATAGCACATCCTTTGCGGATAGCGATTCTGGATTTTCTGAAAAACAGTGAGCAGTGCGTTTGTGATATAGCAGAGCACATCGGCTCGGAGCAGTCGAATGTATCACGGCACCTTTCGGTTATGGTCAAGGCGGGAGTGCTGGACTGCCGCAAGGAAGGGCTGAAGGTAATCTATCGGCTTAAATGCCCCTGCATGCTTGATTTCTTTACCTGTATAACAGGAGTGCTGAAACAGCGGGCAAGAGAAAGCAGGCAGCTTCTGACTACGCTTTAACCGATTAAGGGAACAATTTTTATGAAAAGAGAGTTAAAAATCTTCGCTGCACTTGTGAGCATCTTCCTTGTCGCATATTTTTTGCCGTTGAGCAATCCCAAGATTCAGCAGGCAATTTACGAGGCATTTCGTCTGCTTCAGTGGTATGCACGCAATCATACGCTGGCGTGCATTGTTCCGGCGTTATTTATCGCGGGCGGGATTATCACGTTCCTGTCGCAGGAGTCCGTGATGCGATACTTAGGCCCGAAGGCCAATCCCATTCTCGCTTATGGCGTGGCATCTGTTTCGGGCTGTATCTTAGCCGTATGCTCGTGCAGCGTGCTGCCGATGTTCGCAGGGATATATCAACTCGGTGCAGGGCTGGGGCCTGCGACGGCGTTTCTATATTCGGGGCCTGCGATAAATGTCCTCGCTATATTTTTGACCGCCCGCGTGCTAGGGTTTGACATCGGAGTCGCACGCGCCGTCGGCTCAATCGTTTTTGCGGTAGTAATCGGGCTGCTGATGGCGGTCATATTCCGCAAGACCGAAAAGGCAAAGACCGAGGCAGCTCTCCAAATGCCACAATCAGAAAAACCACGCCGGCACATCGGCAAGAACGGTCTGTTCCTCGCCGCTATGCTTCTATTTCTTATCTTCTCCGACTGGTTCAATCCGGGTAAAGTTACTGTAACTACAACCGACGGCAGGACTTTTAACGCCATTGTGCTAAACGAAACAAAGGACGCTGTGCTTTTTCAGCTTGAGGAGGATTTGGGCGAACTGAAGGCCAACGACAAATTAAATTTGTCAAAAATCGACATTGCAAAAACGATTGACCGCCCAAGCTGGGTGATAACGGTTTATCACATTCGCTGGTATCTGGCTGGTGCCTGCGGGCTGGCGGTGCTGTTTATGGCGTTGGGGTGGTTTACAAAAGACGAGCTGCGCCTGTGGATGTCGAACACATGGGACTTTGCCAAGATGCTTGTGCCATTGCTTTACGGCGGCGTATTTATCGTCGGCTTTATCAGCGTTCTGATTCCTGAAAAACAGGTTGCCCAGTGGGTCGGCGACAATTCTCTTCGTGCCAATCTCGCCGCCAGCGTTATCGGGGCATTCTGGTATTTCGCAACGCTGACCGAGATACCCATTACGCAGGCGCTTATGAGTATGGGTATGCACAAAGGGCCGGTGCTTGCACTGCTGCTTGCAGGGCCGGCGCTGTCTTTGCCGAGTATGATAGTTATCCAGAGAATCGTCGGCACATTAAAGATGATTGTCTTTGTGGCTCTTGTGGTCGTAATGTCAACAATAGTCGGGATGATTTTCGGGGCGTTTTTCTAAAAGGAAGCGGTTATGAAAAAGATTCAGATACTCGGGACGGGCTGTCCGAAGTGCAAGAAGCTGGCGGAGAACGCGGAAATAGCCGCTAAAGAACTCGGAATGGAATACGAGCTTGAAAAGGTAACAAAAATCGGCGACATAATGAAATTCGGCGTGATGATGACGCCGGGGCTGGCGGTTGACGGCAAGGTTAAGGTTGTCGGTAAGGTGCCTTCGGTCGAACAATTAAAGGAAATACTCAAATGAAAAACCCGTGGAAAATAATTATCGTTTTACTTCTTGCTGCATCGGTGGCGGCGGTTGTTGTAGTAAAGAAGAAGGAAAACTCTCAAACCATTGTAAATAATCCTCAAACTGCGGCTGTTCAGACACAGCAGCTAAGCGAGGCAAAAAAACTACCGAGGTTAGTCGATTTGGGGGCTGATAAATGTATCCCCTGCAAAATGATGGCACCGATACTTGAGGAGATGAAGAAAGATTACGCGGGGACTATCAATGTGGAATTCATAGATGTCTGGAAAGAGCCGGACAGGGCCAAGGAGTACGGAATATCGATTATTCCGACCCAGATATTTTTTGACGCTTCCGGAAAGGAACTTTTCAGGCACGAAGGATTTTTCTCAAAAGAAGATATTCTCGGCAAGTGGAAAGAATTTGGAGTTGAATTTGTGAAAATGAAATGATACAGCAGCTTTTTACTAATTTAACGCACGCAGTTGAAAGCACGCCGGTGATAGCGATAACCGCCTCGTTTATCTGGGGCGTTTTGAGCATTCTGCTTAGTCCCTGCCATCTGGCGAGTATTCCGCTGATAGTAGGATTTATCGATGAGCAGGGAAGGATATCGACAAAACGGGCATTCGTCATCTCGACTTTATTCGCGGCGGGGATACTTATCACCATTGGAGTTGTAGGGGCCATTACTGCGGCGGCGGGACGAATGATGGGAGACGTCGGCAAATACGGCAATTATTTTGTGGCATTGATATTTTTCATAGTCGGGCTTCATCTGCTCGACGTTATTGCGATGCCGTGGTCTGGGCCTGGACAGGTTGGAATGAAACGTAAAGGTGCGCTGGCAGCTTTTATTCTTGGCTTAGTTTTTGGTATCGCCATAGGCCCCTGCACTTTCGCTTATATGGCGCCAATGCTCGGCGTTACGTTCAAACTGGCGAACACAAATCTACTTTACGGCATCCTCCTGCTGGTAGTTTATGGAATCGGACACTGCTCGGTAATCGTGCTGGCAGGGACATCAACGGAACTCGTGGAGCAGTATATGAACTGGAACGAGCGTTCTAAGGAAGCCGTTATTTTAAAGAAAGTTTGCGGCGTTCTCGTCCTTTTGGGTGGGATATATTTGATTTACACGGCAGTTTAAAATTGTCGGTATTTTTAGGAAAATTATGAGTTCAGGCATAACAAAACGGTTATCATTTCTTGACAGGTCCCTTACGTTCTGGATATTTCTTGCAATGGCAATCGGGGTCGGAGGCGGATATTTTTACCCATCAATCGTGGATTTCTGGAACAAGTT
>CAIYOL010000380.1 GCA_903927855.1 uncultured Planctomycetota bacterium | reverse complement strand
TACGATGTCGTTTGGGCCAACGACATCTCAGATATCGCGTGCAAGACATACCGCGACAACATAGGTCCTGTTGTTGAGTGCGGAGACATCGAAGATTTCGATCAATTCCCGAACGCCGAGTTTCTCGTTGGCTGCTATCCCTGCCAAGGTTTCACGCAGGGTGGACGACGCAATGCCGGAGATTCAATAAATTACCTATATCAGCAGTTCGATCGGGTTCTCCGTATCGTCTCACCGAAGGCATTCGTCGTCGAAAACGTCAACGGCATGGCCTTTGGTGAGAACAGGCAACTCCTCAATAACCAACTTTGCCGGTACAGAATGGCCGGCTACCGGGTCAAATGGCAAGTCCTTGATGCTCAGCATTACGGAGTGGCCCAGACGCGCAGGCGGGTCTTCATCGTAGGCGTTCGGTCCGATTTGGATTTTGAATACGTATTTCCTGCTCCGCTCTATGGAGCGGAGACTAAACGAAAGCCAATCAGCCAGAAGGCCGTGCTAGATGGCCTGCCGGAGTGGCCTGAAGGGGAATTCAATGATGAACCTTTTCATTGGTACTACCTCTCGCGAAGGCGGCGGCACGATTGGAGCGAACCTAGCCCGTGCATTGTCGGGCACTGGCGGCATGTGCCTCTCCACCCCATGAGTCCGCCGCTTAAACGTATACACACTGACAAATGGATATTCTCGCGCAAAGGGCGGGCGCGACGGCTCGCTTATCGTGAATGTGCCGCGATTCAGGGATTTCCGCGGTCGTTTGTCTGGAAGAGAGGTTCTGTCCGTGAGCGGTTCCAGATGATTGGGAACGCAGTGCCACCGCCACTTTTTGAAGCCGTAGTGAGAGAATTGGAAAGACTCTGGTGAAAAAAATGACAAAGAAGACTGAATCTAAAACTGATCTGCAATATCTGTCCATCGACTTACTTGATTTTGATCCTACCAACCCGCGTTTCGGTGGACTTATGGATAGGAAATCTCAGGAGCACATTCAACAAGAGTTGATGGAAGAGCCGTATTATGCAACCGAGTTAGTGGACTCGTTTTTGAAAAACGGATTTATCGATTACGAGCCAATAGTCGTCAAGAAAAATGCAGATCGGTACCTTGTTATCGAGGGAAATCGCCGATTGGCGGCCATACGGGAAATCCTAGCATACCCAGACAAATACCAAGGAAAAACAGATGATTTGAAGCATATCCCGGCACTAGTGTTTCCGGATAAGCCGGACGATCAACAGAAAAACGAGATGCGAATATATCTCGGCGTCCGTCATCTGATTGGTTTCCGTGAATGGCCATCGTTGAGCAAAGCGCGGTTCCTAGATAGATTGAGCCAAGACGAGGGAGGATTAGATAGGGTCATACAAGAATTGCGGATTACGAAAACGCAAGCACGCCGTTTCCTTGTACCCTACAGATTGCTTAGGATTGCACATATTGAAATTTCCAAAGGTGATGATTTTTGGACGTTAGGTGAGGCACTATCTCGTAGCGGAATCAAGACCTTTCTACAACTTGAAGTCGACGATTCTCTTAAAATTGTTAGTTACAATAAGCAGCGATTGGCTCAATTGTTAAACTGCATCTATGGTCCCAAGAAATCTAACGGCGAAAGGAACGCTGCTGCTAAGGTGGTTACCGATACACGAGATCTTTCAAGGCTCGCAAGAGTTCTTGACTCCGAAAAGGCATCATCTGCCCTATTTTCTGGCAAGTCCTTGGAAGAAGCTGAGATTCAAGTAGACACGAGAGAAGAAAGTCTGAACCGGCTTGCCAAGGTAAGAAAGGATATTGCAATCCTAGTCCAGAAGTTAACTAAAGGGAGCAATAATCCGGAAACACATAATCTAGTTCAATCGCACAAACAATTTGACAATGCTGTTAAAAATTTCATCAGCAAGGAACATCCATAATGCCGGGACCACTTTTTGAATTCTTTGAAATCATTGCTGAGGAGTTGTCCCTTCATGGCTCGTCGGTCATCACCTCAGACAGCCTGAAGACTAAAGATCAAGCTTCGACCCTTCTTGAAGACCTAAAGAGAGAATATAACGAAACTGATACAGAAAAAGCAATCAAGGCTGCTGTCGAGGAATTGAGGAAACACTTCAAGGAAAAGGGATCAGAGTTGCCTTTCGAGTATGAACCTGCAACAGGAGTATTTACAGCTAAAGATCAAACATTCCTTACGTTTATTAAAGATATGAGCCTTATTCGTGGTGTTGGCAAGCGTAGTCGTGACTTTGAATGCCGAGTTACTGATAGACTCCGGTTACGAGCCACCGGTGAAATTCATCGTGTTGGTCATCCACGCGACAGGAAAAAGAGAAAAGCAGAGTTTAATCTTTACCTGAGCAAACTGGGTTTCGACTCCCCAGTGTTGTTGGGCAAGGAGAAAGACGGCGGCTTCGATATTTTATGGGTGTTGCCGGTAGGCACAATACCCCATCGTCCACTCGTCTCTGTCCAATGCAAAAACGGTAAGTTCAACATGGGCGAAGCGGACAAATCAGTTGCCGCTGGCAAACGATCCCTTGTGCAAAATCATCGATTACAGGAATCGGTCCATGTGCCATGCGTATTATTCAATGATTATCTATATCCAAATAAGCTTACAAAAAAGGCATTGGGATTTGTTCCCCTTGGTTTGTCGGATCTCGCGGCATTAGAGAAAAACATATCAGTGGAGTTTATCTGAAAACCTCGAATGGATCGAGTTTCAGCACAAGTTCGCAGTCGAATGATGTCCCGTATCCGCAGCAAAGATACCCAGCCAGAATTGCTTGTCCGTCGCTATTTGCACGCAGCGGGATACCGTTATCGCCTTCATGTCTCGTCTCTGCCAGGAAAACCAGATATAGTGTTTCCTCAACGGAGGGTATGCATATTTATTCATGGGTGCTTTTGGCATCTACACTCTGGCTGCAGGGATGGAACAATACCAAAATCAAGAACTAGCTATTGGCGTAAAAAGCTTTACAAAAATAAGGATAGGGACGCTCGGCATATTCGAGACTTACACAAGAAGGACTGGAAGGTTCTTCGTATCTGGGAGTGCGAAATTGAACGTAGGCCTAAAAAAGTTTTCGATAAGTTGAGAAAATTTCTTGAGAAATAGTAATGCTGACATCAGTTAAGCGAGGCGGAATTTTGGCGGAGCAGTATAGCTTTGGAGGGCTTAGATTCTTCAAAATGCTGTTCATCGTCATATTCGCAGACAGCCTCATCGGAGATGACCACAAGTTTGCCATTTCCCTGCCTGAGAAGAACAAGCCATATACCGCCGCCGGACTGCCAGGCCTGTCCGCCTAAAGCATCCGCCACCATATCAGCCTGTTTTTCATCCATAAATGTTTCCTCGGTTTTTTAAATATTATGGCTATTGTAAACGATAAGAAAGACACGGGCAAGGCGATTCATCTATCATTTCAGTTGACTTTTGCCTGAAATTTGGTATAATACCCCCCAGTTTACCAGCAGGTAAACGTGTTTCGCCCCGGGGGGCAAGGTCTTCAGGGTTAGCAAACCTAAATTTTCGTAAATCTTAAATCGTAAATCTGAAATCTTAAATTTAGGAGTTCTTACCATGTCAAGCGACGCTAAAATCCTCGCTAATCGTCTTAATGCTCAAAAATCAACAGGCCCTCGCACCGCCGAAGGCAAAGCCGTTGCCTCTCAAAATTCCGTCAAGCACGGCCTATTGGCCGAAAGCGATGTAATAACCTCCGAAAGCGAAGCCGACTTCCATCTATACCGCCAGCAGTTGCTCGATGAGCTGGACCCCGTCAGCCCGATGGAATCCATCCTCGCCGAGCGCATCGTTACCCTCTCTTGGCGTCTGAAACGTGCTGGCCGTTTCCAGAACCAGGCCATCGATTGTTTGCACTCCGATCAGACCAACGACCCGTTAAAAAAACTTACCCAATCCCTGTATCGCAGTATCGCCGGTGGCTCGCCGGGTAATACTAATGGCTCTAATGGCGAATTGGCCCTCGGCCGTTTGGTTGTAAAAGACTTCTCAAATGAACGTGTCCTCGACCGCCTCTTAATGTATGAACGCAGAATTGAGAATAGTCTCCTCAAAATGCTCCTCGAATTCCAGCGTCTCAACATTGTCAGAAAATTGGAGCGGAACAGAAAACTTTTAGAAGGGCTTAATGATGAGGGATTATAAAATTTAACGACCTTATGAAAAACCAAAATATTGTTTCTATTTTTTCTC
>CAIYOL010000379.1 GCA_903927855.1 uncultured Planctomycetota bacterium | reverse complement strand
GTCTCCGGGGGATATGTACTTCTATAAGATATCGCCAGCATTGCCAGCTTGTCTTCGCCGATGATGTTTCGCAGGGCTATTAGATGCGGGACTTCTGCTCTGCAGGGGCCGCACCATGTCGCCCAAAAAGTAATTAAAACGTTTTTGCCTCGCTCATCGCTTAGTTTGTGCTGTTTGCCTTTGATATCGGTCAATGTGAAGTCCGGCGCCTCTTTGCCAAACCAATCGGTGTAAGCAGGCCCCCACGTTTTTGCCGCCTTGATGATGTCTTTTAGACTTGTTTTTGGGCCGGCCTTCGGGGCATCATTAGCATCGGTTTTGGACTTTGCCTGCTGCATGGTTGCAGTATCATCGGGGCTTTCTGCCTTTGGCGAAGCCGGCGTTATGGCTGATATCATTATTATGGAAATAGCAAATACAAGCCGGCAGCTTAACTGGTTTTTCTTTATGGACATTTTATCGTTGTCCTGCAAATTAAAGTTCAATACGAATAATATACATCATTTATACCATAAGTCAAAAATACAAGATTGTCAACGGACGGAATTTTTCAGGAAGGTTAGCTATTTTCGCCGGAGAGGTGTTTGGCTATGTCACCCACCACAGCCTTGGCATCACCGAAAACCATCAGTGTCTTGTCAGCATAATAAAGCTCGTTTTCGATACCGGCAAACCCGGGGTTCATGGTGCGCTTGATGGCCAGAACTGTTTTGGCTTTGTCTGCATTGATGATGGGCATACCGTAAATAGGGCTGCTCTTGTTCGTGCGGGCGGCTGGATTTACCACGTCATTGGCGCCGACTACAAGCACAACATCTACCTGCGGCATTTCAGGGTTGATGTCGTCCATTTCCACAAGGTCGGTATAAGGAATGTCGGCTTCGGCAAGCAGGACGTTCATATGACCCGGCATACGACCTGCCACAGGATGGATTGCAAACTTAACTGTGATACCTCGCTTGGTCAACTGGTCGTAAAGCTCTCGCACGCGGTGTTGTGCCTGGGCGACAGCCATACCATATCCCGGCACAATGACTACCGTGTTTGCCTGTTCCATAATCTGAGCAGCATCTTCCGGGGTCGCGCTCTTGACAGTCTTTTGCTGCGAATCGGCGCTGGCGGCCTGAATCTGGCCGAACGCCCCGAACAGAACATTGGTAAAGCTGCGGTTCATTGCCTTGCACATAATAATTGAAAGAATCAGGCCCGATGAGCCGTCGAGCGCGCCGGCTGTAATGAGAAGCTTGTTGTCCATAACAAAGCCCATAGCCACGGCTGAAAGACCGGCGTAAGAATTGAGTATGGAAATAACCGTCGGCATATCTGCCCCGCCGATAGGTATAAGAAGCAGGACGCCGAACAGCAACGCCAGGACAATGATAAATGGGAAGATGAACTTGTAACTCACATCGGTCGACAGCACTATGCAGCAAACGATGGCGACGGCCAAAAGGCCTATATTGACAATGTTTTGTCCTTTGTATGTGATTGGACGCGTAGGAACGATTTCCTGCAATTTTCCGGCAGCCATCAGACTGCCTGTGAAAGTCAAAAATCCCAAAAGAACTTCTGCGCAAAGCGCCGCGGCGCGGAAATGGCTCAATTCCTGTCCGGATTCGCTAAAGCTGAGGTAAAACTCAGCGACACCTACCAGACCAGCAGCCAGACCGCCGAAGGCATGTGACAGGGCCGTTCGCTGCGGAACAGCCGTGAGCGGCACCCACGACAGCGGAACGCCTATGGCCGAGCCGATTATAATGGCCAGCGCAATCCATTTATAGTTTGACGCCACTATCGCCGGATTAATTAATGTTCCAATGACGGCAACGAGCATCGCTGCAACTCCCGCTGCTACGCCCCGACGGGCCGTTTTGGGGTCGTTCATCCATTTCAAAGAAAAAATAAATAGCGCCGTTGATATTAAATATGCAATTTGAATCCACGTGCTCACGGTTTGCTGCCCTCCCGCTTTTTGAACATTTTCAGCATACGGTCGGTAATCAGAAAACCGCTGACAATGTTGCTGACAGAAGCCACGATAGCAACCATTCCCAGGATGTTAAACTTATATTCTGAATGCTGCTGGCCCGCGATAAGTATGGAGCCAACCACGGCTATCGCCGAAATCGCGTTAGTCAGCGACATCAGCGGCGTGTGCAGCAGCCGCGAAACCCGCCTGATAATATCCAGCCCGACAAAGGTGGACAGCATAAATACAAATATAATCGGGATATAATCCATACCCGCTGCGGAGGCGTGCTGAACAGTGCCAGCCGCTGCCTCGCCTGTTGTTTCCCCCGCAGCTGCGCTCAAGATGCCGCCGGCAGCCAATACTGCGAAAGCAGCCGCAAAGCTCTTAAAAAGTGAAGGTTTCACAAAACTCCTTTATATTAATCCGTCATTTCTTAACGGCCTGACTGTATATCTGTCCGTCGTGCGTCATCAGGCAGCCTTTGATGATTTCATCATCGAGTTTAAGAACGAATTTTTCCCCTTCCTTGTCCCAAAACTCCTCGATGAGACCAATCAGGTTGGTGGAATAAACTTTACTTGCGGCAGCAGGCACTCGTCCCGGCAGGTTTGCCAGGCCGACAATTTTAACGCCGTTCTTTTCGACAACTTGATTTATAACGGACCCTTCAACGTTGCCGCCGCTTTCGATGGGCAAATCCACAATCACGCTGCCTTTTTTCATTCCAGCCACGACATCTGCCGTAATAATAATCGGGGCCTTTTTCCCAAAAACCTGAGCTGTAGTGATAACCACATCTGCCGCTGCGCAGAGCTTTTTTATTCCTTCCCGTTGTTTGGCAATCTGCTCCTCGGTCAGCGCCTTGGCATAACCATCTTTGGTCTGGCCGGTCTCGCCAAGGTCGATTTTTGCGAATTTCGCGCCAAGAGACTGTACCTGCTCTGCCACCACCGGCCTTGTATCGAAGGCTTCGATGTTGGCGCCGAGCCTTTTCGCAGTGGCGATGGCCTGCAGGCCGGCCACGCCCGCCCCGATAACAAACACTCTGGCAGGCATAATCGTGCCGGCGGCGGTTGTCATCATCGGGAAAATCCGGGGTAGATACTCTGCCGCCAGAATCACCGCCACGTAACCTGCCAGGTTGGCTTGAGAAGTGAGCGCGTCCATTTTTTGCGCCCGTGTTATGCGCGGTATCATTTCCATACTGATGGCGCTGACTTTCTGGGCAGCCAGTTTCTGGATGAGTTCCGACTCGTTGAAAGGGTCGAGAAAACTAATATGAACGCTGCCCTGCCTGAGCCAGCCAATTTCTTCGACCGGCGGCTTGCGCAGTCGCAATACCATATTCCCCGACGATAAAAGCTCCCTGCGATCTTGAACTACCGTGACGCCGGAGGCGGCATAATCCGCATCTGAATACCCGCAGGCAATGCCCACGCCGGTTTCAACGGCGACTTGTGCTCCGCGTTTGACTAACTTGGCGGCATTTTCCGGTACCATAGCAGTTCTGTTTTCACCGGGGTGCTTTTCTTTTGGAATACAAATTCTCATTGCCGCTAAAGATTAGTTCCTTTAATTCATAATATACTGTAATTGTCATTATAAATACTAAACCCTATGGGATATCAAAGTCAACAGGACAATGTCAAGCGTTATGATATGTAAATGTTTTTGCAAAAGATAGGCAAAAACACTTGCAAGAGCGGCCTTTTTGGTTTATTTTTCTTCCTTTTCAAGGAAGTAAAGAATACGAGAATATAGATTTATCAAAGATTCTATTCATAAAGGAGAAAAACGGTGGAAACGCATAAAGAAGGTAATGTTTTAACCTCAAAGATGGGATTTTTCGCTGCGGCGGCCGTGCTGTTGTGCAATGCCTCGGCAGCGCTGGCGGGCGAAGCGGAATTGATATTGCCCGACCTCAAGTCGGTCAAATTCTTCGGCGACAAGGTTGACGGCTGGTCATTGTTAATCGGGGGGCTGGTGATATGCGCCTTCGGTATGGTCTTCGGAATGGTGCAGTACTCGCAGATTAAGAAAATGAAGGTGCATAAGTCGATGCTCGAAATCTCTGAGCTTATCTACGGCACCTGCAAAACATACCTGTTAACGCAGGGCAAATTCATTCTTGTCCTCTGGGCACTCGTCGCAACAATTATATGGGTCTATTTTCACATGCTGCGTGAAAAGCCGAATGCCACGGTCGCTATAATTCTCATATGCAGCTTGATCGGTATCGCGGGCAGCTATATCGTCGCGTGGTTCGGCATGAGAATTAATACCTTTGCCAATTCACGTTCGGCCTTCGCAAGCTTAAAAGGTAAACCGTTCCCGGTTTACGACATCCCGCTAAAATCCGGTATGAGCATCGGTATGCTGCTCATAAGTATCGAGTTGTTCGTTATGCTCTGTATCCTTCTGTTTATCAATCCCCAATACGCCGGCTACTGCTTTATCGGTTTTGCCATCGGCGAATCTTTGGGCGCCTCGGTTCTGAGAATCGCCGGAGGCGTCTTCACCAAAATCGCCGACATCGGCTCAGATTTGATGAAAATTGTGTTCAATATCAAGGAAGACGATGCGCGCAACCCCGGCGTTATAGCGGACTGCACCGGCGACAACGCCGGTGATTCCGTCGGGCCCACCGCGGATGGCTTCGAGACCTACGGAGTTACGGGCGTTGCCCTGATTTCTTTCATACTGCTCGCGGTAAAGGAGCCGGCCGTTCAGGTGCAATTGCTCGTCTGGATTTTCGTTATGCGGCTTGTAATGATTTTCGCAAGCAGCGGGTCATACTGGATCAATGCCGCGATAGCAAAAGCCCGATATGAAAGCGTTGACAAAATGGATTTCGAGAAGCCGCTGCTGTCGCTTGTGTGGCTGACCTCGTTTGTCTCAATCGGACTAACCTACTTTGTTTCGTGGCTGATTATACCGAATCTCGGTGACGGCTCAATGTGGTGGAAATTCGCGTCGATTATCACCTGCGGAACAATCGCCGGCGCAGTGATTCCTGAATTAGTCAATATGTTCACAGCGGTCAAGTCGGCCTACGTGCAAAATATAGTCAATGCCTCACGCAAGGGCGGGGCGCCACTAACGATACTGGCGGGTTTCTGCACCGGCAATTTCAGCGCATACTGGATGGGCCTGAGCATTCTCGCCTTAATGGCAATCGCCTATGGCGTTAGCACGGCCGGCTTAGACGTAATGATGATTGCCCCCTCGGTTTTCGCATTCGGTCTTGTGGCATTCGGCTTTTTGAGTATGGGGCCGGTCACTATCGCGGTTGACTCATTCGGACCCGTAGCAGATAACGCACAGTCCGTTTATGAGCTTTCGCTGATTGAGAGTATTCCGAATGTTAAGGCAGAAATCAAAAAGGAATTTGGATTCGAGCCGAATTTCGACAAGGCAAAGAGATTTCTCGAAGAGGCCGACGGAGCAGGCAATACCTTCAAGGCGACCGCAAAGCCCGTGCTGATTGGGACCGCAGTCGTCGGTGCAACCACGATGATTTTCTCAATCATCATAATTCTCACCCAGGGCCTCAAGCCCGAGCTTCTGGCAAACCTGTCGATTCTGCACCCCCCGTTCCTGCTCGGCCTTATGGCCGGCGGCGCGGTCATCTACTGGTTCACGGCGGCATCGACGCAGGCCGTATCGACCGGCGCTTATCACGCCGTGAAGTTTATCAAAGCTAATATCAAGCTCGAAGGCGCGACCAAGGCATCCAGCGAGGACAGCAACAAGGTCGTCGAGATTTGCACCAAATTCGCCCAGAAGGGCATGATAAACCTGTTCTTAGTCATATTCTTCAGCACGCTCGCGTTTGCCTGCCTTGACCCGTATTTCTTCATCGGCTACCTGATTTCAATCGCATTGTTCGGCCTGTATCAGGCAATCT
>CAIYOL010000378.1 GCA_903927855.1 uncultured Planctomycetota bacterium | reverse complement strand
GTGATTCCTCCCAATGCAACATTGATATTCGAAATTGATATGTTATCCATTAACGGAAAATAAATCTAATTTACAAAAAACCCGGGATATCTCCCGGGTTTTTTGTTTGACAAAAAGATAAAATAAGATAATCTTATATTTATAGAAGAAAAAGAGCGGCCGCGGCTTTCAGCGGCAGTTGAAGGTATGGGAAAGTAATTTGAAAAAAGGAGAAATGAAATATGCAGCAGGAAAGATGGGCGTTTTTTTCGTTAACAGACAAGAAGGACGCAGATGTTTATGCGCGCCGTCTTGTCGCGCTGGGAATCAAAATCCTAAGCGCAGGCAATACATGCAAGTTGCTGGCCGAGGGAGGTATTCCGGTCATGGATCTTGCAGAACTGGTGGGTGGCGGCGCAATCCTCGGTCACCGCGTACTTTCGCTTTCACGCGAGTTGTACGCGGGGCTCCTGGCTGACACGCTCAGCACAGACCAAATGGCCGAACTGATTGCTCTTCATCTCCCATTCGTGGACTTCGTCTACTGTAACTTCTACGATATGCCCAAGGCAATCGCCGAAGCGGCAAGTATGGCGGACCGTATGGCAGCGATTGCCTACGTAGTCGAGAAGACCGACGTGGGCGGGCCTTCCATGGTCCATGCAGGCGCCAAGGGACTGCGTATCGTCGTCTGCCGCAAGGCGGATATGGATTCGGTATTGTGCGAGCTCGAAACCAACGGAGATGTATCGCTAGCGACCCGTCAGACTCTCCGCGCACGCGCAGAATACGAAGTCTGCCGTTATATCGGCCACTCAGCCGTATTCCACAGCGAAGGTCGATTTCAAATCTTCGCAGGTGAACGCATCTGTGAGTTCAAAGGCGAAAATGCCCCGCAGAGTCCGGCTGGACTCTTCAGCGTCGGCGCCATTGACCCTTTGGCTCTCAATAACTTCAAGCTTGTCGATGGTTCGCCGCCGAGCTACAACAACTGGTGCGACGTCGACCGGTTGTTACAGACCATGACGCATCTGGCCACCGGGTGGATGCTGAATTATGGCTGTGTTCCGAAGATTGCTGCGGCAGTAAAGCACGGCAATGTATGCGGAGCCATGGTGAATGACAGCGACACCTACATATCGAGAACAATCAAGGGCGATCCGCGCGCTGTCTTCGGTGGACTTATCATGACAAACTTTCGCGTGAATGAGGCCATGGCAAGCATCATGGCGATGAGTATGCCTCAGGGCAAAGCCTTGTTCGACGGTGTCATCGCGCCGAGCTTTTCTGAAGAAGCTATCGAGGTTCTGGCCCGCAAGAGCGGGAAATGCCGCATCATGGTAAATCCCGCGCTCCAGGCCGGTGAATTGCTTTTAGACAAAGCTCCGCGTTTTCGCTATGTCAGAGGCGGATTCTTACAGCAGCCAAACTACACCTACGTGTTGGATTTCAAGGATCCCGAAATGCAGGTGTATGGCCAGCGCAACCATCAGGCCGAAAAAGATCTTCTGCTTGCCTGGGGCGTCGGCGCCACAGGCAACAGCAACACCGTCACTATTGTCCGCAACCAAATGGTCATTGGAAACGGCACGGGCAGGCAGGACCGGGTCGGCGGAGCCGAGCTGGCAGTCAAGATAGCCGTGGACGCGGGCCACAGTACGAACAATTGGTGGCGTCAGATGCTATACCGTTTCGGGCTGTCAAAGAAAGCCGGACTTGATGGCGCGGTCGCCTACAGCGACAGCTTCATCCCGTTTGAAGACGCCGTCATTGTCCTCATCAAAGCTGGTGTCAAGGCTATCTTTAGCACCAGTGGAAGTATCCGGGACAAGTATGTCCAGGAGTTATGTGTGAAGCACGGCGTCACGCTCTATCAGCTTCCTGATGCCAAAGCCCGCGGCTTCTTCGGGCATTGAGGGGAGTGAAGCCGGCAGATTTAAACAGGTCTCGAGATGAAATCGTTCGTACGAAATCATCTCGAGGCTCTTTTTTTGCATAACTATTGACACGGATTGAAATTTGGAATATGATAGATTATCTAATAGTTAGGTAATCAAACTAATTAATAAGCAAGGTGTTCAGCGAAATTTCAGCCCCCAATGTAACTTGTACCCTTCATATACAAATTATACAGGAGGCTATATAGAAGGCTGTAAGATATATCAGGGCTTAAATTTCGAAGCCTGGGCTGTGATAAAGAATTGAAAACAAGTTTTAGAAGCCAAAAAATTAGATGATTTCAAGGCGCGACGAGAAAACATAGCTTTAGCTACGTTGACGAAGTCGCAAAGCAGAAATCAGCAATTTTTTGACTTCCCGAAGGGCGGGCGAATTAAGGCAATATTCTTCGTTACTCGTCGCTCACAATGCGCAGAGGCATTAGGCTCGCTCCTTACGCCTCGAATCTTGCCTTAATTCGCTTCCGCTAAAATGTTTCCAATTCTTTATCACAGCCCCTCTGCTCGCCTGCTCGCAGACCCGTGAATCAAGAAGAAAAACTATTATCTGCCATATTTAATGTAGGCAGGTCAATAAGAGAAGAAATTTGGCAAAGCAACTGCCTGGCAGATTTTACGCAGGCAGAAATTGAAGTTTTAAAATTTCTGCATGGCAGGAAAAACACGACAATGAAATCTATTGCTGATTATCTGCACATAAAACCATCCTCAACAACTCCTATTATAGATAATTTAGTTAAAAAGGGCAGCATCAAAAGGATTTCAAATAATGAAGACAGGAGAATGGTTTATATAGAACTGACCTCGAAAGGATCAACAACTTTACAGAAAAAATATAAGAAGATACATAAAGCTATCAGAAAAATTTTTGGAAAGCTGAATGATAAAGATAAAAAAACATTAATAAAAATATTTACC
>CAIYOL010000377.1 GCA_903927855.1 uncultured Planctomycetota bacterium | reverse complement strand
TTCTGAACCGACGGCTGCGACGCAGCCGGTTTTTGTGTCTGCGGCTCCGACACAGATGGTTTCTGAGTCGGCTGTTGTGACACAGGCAACTTCTGTGTCGGCGGTTGCGATACAGAAGGTTTACGAACCGGCGGCTGTAACACAGGCAGCTTCTGTGTCAGCGGCTCCGGCACAGATGGTTTCTGAACCGGCGGCTGTGACACAGGCAACTTCTGTGTCGGCGGCTCCGATACAGATGGTTTCTGAACCGACGGTTGCGACACAGGCAATTTCTGAGTTGGCGACTGCGACACAAGTGGCTTCTGTGTCGGCGGCTCCGGCACAGACGGCTTTGGCGCACTATAACCCTGATGCCCTGAAGCAGGGGCAGCAGAAGACTGTTGCGCGGTGTCGTTCTTTGGAAGCGACACGCCATTAAAAATAGCTGAAACATCCTTGTGCAGTCCCGCCTTATACTTTGACATTGCTTGTCTCCTCAACCAAAACTCTGCCGCTGCCCATCTCCCTGGCCAAAGTCTTGCCATAGATTATTTCGTCCGCCAAAGCTCTGTACTCAACAGCACCTCTGCTTTCAGCGTCATAAGTCAAAATGGATTCACCGGTACTTGGGGCCTCAGCCAATCTCACGTTCCTGTGAATGACCGTATCAAATACCAAATCGCCGAAAAACTCCCGCATTTGCTGTTGAATCTGCTTGCTGAAAATAATCCTGTCTTCAACAAAAGTCAGCAGCAAGCCCAGGATTTTCACATCACAAGGGTAGAAATGCGTTCTGATAATGTTCGCGGTCTCGAATAATTGTTTCAGGCCTTCCATCGCATAGTAGTTGACCTGAACAGGCACAACGACATCAGTACCCGCAACAAGTGCATTGAGTGTCAACAAACCAACCGAAGGCGGGCAGTCAATAACGCACATCTCATATTCATTGCTTATTGTTTTGAGCTGCTCGCTCAAGACTAATTCTTTTTTGGGCATGTCGGCCAACTCAAGCTCGGCTCCCGAAAGCAAGATATTGCTTGGTGCAAGGTTAAGCCCATCGATGCGGGTGCTTGCTATGACTTTGGAGATTGGAACTCGCTCGCTGGTAAGGGCATGATAAATAGTCCTTTCAACGGCTTCGGGGTTTTGACCTAATCCAAGCGTGGCGTGTCCCTGCGGATCGAGGTCAACGAGCAGCGTCCTCATACCTTTCCCGGCAAAGGCAGCAGCAAGGTTCACCGCAGTAGTTGTTTTGCCACAACCACCTTTCTGATTTGCTATTATTATTATTCTCATTTTAGTTTATCCCAAAAATTTACATCAAGGGTTCATCGGCCCTTTTAACTATCCTGCGTCTTTTTGACAAAAACCGCCAAATTCATTTTCACCTGACGGCCTGAACTGTCCTTTTCTGATGGGCGAGTTATTACGAACCTATCCACAAAGATGACCGGTCGATGTCTCTCCAGAGCATTTAATAAGGCAGCAAACTGGTTAAAACCCGCCGTTAAAAAGTTAATATCAATGCGGCTCTCAAATATGTATTTATCGGACGTCTGGTTTCCACCGCTGTCCTTTTTACTGGTTTCAATGTTAAATGAAGTAACTGCTTTATCGCTGGCAATCTGACTTATATCGAACGTTAAATTAGTCGCATCTTCAAAATTTACAACAAAATCCTTTAATCTATTTCGTAACTGTTCGATTTGTTCTCTCAACTTAATTTGGGTCTCCTTCTCCGTCGCTTTCAGTGCGGATTCGTACATCTGTTTTTTCTCTTCGAGCTGCTTTTTGAGTTGTGCCTTGCTGTTTTTCTGCGGTGCAAACATAACCATATAGACAAAGAAAAACAATACGAAGCAACCCGCCCATATGAAAGCTACTCTCTTAAAATATCTTCCGTAAATTGACTTCATAAAAAACCTGCTATAACTCCGGTTTGAACATACAGTCT
>CAIYOL010000376.1 GCA_903927855.1 uncultured Planctomycetota bacterium | reverse complement strand
GGACTTTGTGGCTATTCCGTTTGGCAGGTACATCAGGAACAATCTCGAATTTGGGAAAAAACTCAAAAGGCCGCCGCTGGTGTTCGGCGTAAATTATTTTCTGCGGGATAAAGACGGCAAATTTGTCAATGGCGTCAGCGACAAACACGTCTGGGTTAAGTGGATGGAACTTCGGGTGTATGAGGAGGCCGGCTGTATACGGACGCCGACCGGATATATTCCCTGCTATGAAGACCTTAAGAGGTTGTTCGACGAGGTGCTCGCGAAGGACTATTCGCGAGATGATTATGTTAAACAGTTTACAATCCGCGTTGAAGAAAATCTTGCCAAGCTGGAGCGGGTGGAAAAGTTCCATCACCAAAACGTTGTCGATGCGCCGGCGGAGCTGTTTAAGGTTCTGACCCGGCAGCGGCAGCGCTTCGAAACGGCAAGGGAAAAATACGGTGATTACATCTCGCCATTCGATTTGATAACTCAATAAATAATACATCGCTGCGTTTATAATACATCCAACCGTTGGTGTGACCACAAGACAGCATTTCTTTACGAATACACAACAGATTTTTTGTGAAGTGAGCCGAAAATTTCAAATAAGGATGTCTATGGACAGTTCCAATAGGAACCGAATCAGCGTGATTTTCCGAAATCCATAACCATATAGTTATCAAGCAGTTATGGTTTTCGCACTTGCTATCTCTATCTTATTAAACCTTCATTTTTGGCACAAAAAGGGTGTTTTTGCTTTACTGCAGCTAAGGTCTCAGGGCAGGAAAAACCTCAAATATAGAGAAAAAATTAAAGTAGTCCGATAATTTTCTTGATTTTTCTATCTTAACACGTTAAAATTTTGGCGGAGAGACAGGAGAGATTGTTCCCTGAATCCGCACTTCCGGGAGTATATCTCCCTATCTAAATAGTCTTTGTTGCTGTGAGGGCGATACGTTACCCGCACATAAAAATTTTTTGTAAGACTAAGATGATGCAAAACAACAATGATGATATATCGCAAAGGATGGCACCAGACTCAAACGAGTCTTTGAAAAGCAGGGGCTTACGGTTTTCCACATCCGGTAAGAACCAAAGGGCTGAAATTGAGTTTATTGGTCGGTCCCCCGCTTTTACTTCGATTCTCGATACAATCGAAGCGATTGCTGCGAGGAAGTGTTCTGTAATAATAACCGGCGAAACAGGCGTAGGCAAGGAAATGGTCGCACGGCAAATTCACGTAGCCAGCGACCGTTCTCACAAAGTTTTTGTCCCGGTTGACTGCACAACACTAACAGGCCAGTTGTTTGAGAGTCAATTGTTCGGTCATGTAAGAGGCGCATTTACCGGTGCCGTTGACACTACGCTGGGTTTCTTCAGAGCTGCCGACGGTGGCACAGTTTTCCTCGACGAAATAAGCGAAATTCCACTTGAACTGCAGGCCAAGCTGCTGCGTGTCCTCCAGGAAAACGCCGTAACACCGCTTGGCTCGACAAAATCTCACCCCATCAATGTTCGTGTTTTGTGCGCTACGAACACTAATCTGGGTGAAATGGTCAAAGAAGAGACTTTCCGCGCCGACCTGTACTATCGGCTGAACGTGGTTAGTCTTGAAGTCCCGCCGCTTCGCCAACGCAAAGAAGATATTCTGCCTCTGGCTGAACACTTTCTAGCGAACCAGTCAACCTTTTACGGGGAGCCGCCGAAAGTCCTTAGTCCGATGGCCAAAAAACTTCTACTTAATTACGCCTGGCCTGGCAATATCCGTGAGCTTGCCAACGCTATGGAACGTGCCTATGTTTTAACCACAGGTCGGGAAATTCAACCTGCCGTGCTGCCTTTTGAGCTTATAATAGCCGATTCCACCGCTTATCCAAAACACGAACTGCCGACCCTTGATGAGGTAAAACGCAGGATTATTACGCAGACGCTCGAGTTTACCCAGGGCCGTAAAATAGCCGCTGCAAAAATCCTCGGCATCGAGCGCCGCTGTCTGAATCGTCTCATCGATAAGTTAGACATCCCTCTCTCGCAGACAAAGAAAAAGGCCTGAAAAACAGGTCTTTGCTGCTGTCTCCATACAACCTCAAAAATCAAAGCTGCTTTTCTATTCATTTGAAAATGAAATTGGTGATGTGACTTTAATCATACCACCCAACATGGTCACCACCGACCAAACCGGTCGATTGTCTGCTAACCAACCTACACATAAAAACTTGCTGCAGAAACTATCGCTGCTCGTCGACCATAACGGTCAATCCACTTACAAAAACACATTTAGCACTGGCAAAAATTTGCAGCACATAGCTGCCGTTATAACAAGCACTTAAGAAATTTTTTCTTGTCACGAAAGACTTTGGCACACGGCTCGCTTATTAAGTTTAGTGCAGCGAAGCAAGACAC
Organism: uncultured Planctomycetota bacterium; assembly: GCA_903927855.1. GTDB lineage: Bacteria > Planctomycetota > Phycisphaerae > Sedimentisphaerales > Anaerobacaceae > CAIYOL01. The sequence continues at coordinate 8,572 of CAIYOL010000376.1, read as the reverse complement.
CTGAAGATGTAAAGCAGTTCAGAGGTAAAACTGCTCGCTCTTTAAAAAAATCAGAAAGTCGAGAGCAAACACCCCTTAGGGGTGATAATGATAAATCCGCCGGGGACGGATTAAATGCTCACGAGGAGTTTTCTCCCCCCAAGCTGGACCTTGATGGCCTAAATAGAGGTTACCGGGTCCGGCAGAAAGCTAACACGGCTTTGCCGTGATAATATAAAAACTCTCTCTCCTCCTCTTTTGCTGGGTTTGAGGAACCTAATAACAAACCCAGCACGAAAATAAACACCCTTTAGGGGTGATATAGATGAGTGTGTTCTTTACAAGTGAATAAAAAGAAGTCAGTTAAAAATTTACGGTAGGTGAAAACTCTAGGGCTGGAGAAAACTTTAGGGTTAGAGAAAACTTTATGGAAGGAGAAAACTTAAACGGTAGATAACTTCAGAGTTAAGAACTCTCTCTCCTCCTCCTTTGCTGGGTTTGAAGTGCAAACCCAGCACGATGGTAAACGCGGCCGCGTATAGGCCGTGATAATGATATGCAAGACGGGTTCAGGAAGTGAAAAATGATTATTCTCGTACAAGCAAATGTGTTAACGGTTGGTCTCGATGGCAAGAACGAAATGCTGCGAGAGCTGCCGATTCGATTGATAACAATGCAGTCTGGAATGAAGGCTGCTCACTCTTTGAAAACTGAAAAAGTTGACAGCGTTATCAGCAAGTGGGACCTGGATGATATGGAGGACGGCCAATTTCTCAAAAATATGAGGGCCGTAAAGCCCGAGATTCCAACGATAGCTTTCGTAAAGGCTGGCGACCAAACACAGGAAATCGCAGCTCGAAGTCTCGGTGTCTCCGCGGTTTTGACCGATGATACCGATGATGAGCTCTTCTGTGAAACCGTCGCCAATATCCTTGGACTCAAAAACACTGCCTCTATCAAAGCTATGTCTCCTGTTGAAAACCGCCGTCACAAGAAAGAGAAAATTACAAAGTAGCCGGCTCAACAGGAAGATACTGATATGCTGCCGGGTACAATTGAGAGCAATCGCGGTGATATAAACCGTGATAAAGATAAATCCGTCGGGGACGGATAAACGCTCACGAGGAGTTTTCTCCCCCCAAGCTGGACCTTGATAAAACCCTAATAGCCCAAAACCAATTATTGGCATAAAGAGTGGTTTCTTGGTCCGGCAGAAAGTCAACACCTCTTGGTGACTATGCTATGTCACAGGCAGGGTGATAATAATAAATGCTGCGAGAGCACTTTATGGTGCTCCGCAGTACAACCTTGAAGATTACAAAACTTAAGGAGTAAGGAGAAGGATATGAAGATGTCGATTGCAGCAGTTGTTTTGGTCTGCATTGCACTAACTTCGACAGCAAGTGCAACAATTCTTGGAACTGTAAACATCCAAAATCACAACAATGCCCTTTCTGACCAGGGCAGACTCTGGGGCGGCGGCCTTTCCGGCCTACACGCCTACACGGGCATCTATTCGTGGACCAACGCAGGCGGTACCGATTTGGGTATGGCGGTTCCTGATTGGGGTTTTTGTATAGAATTGGTTCAGGGTCCATATAATGGCTGGCAGAATGTTATCAACTTGGAAGAAGCGCCTCTGCCCGGCACACCTATGCAAACTACCAAAGCCAACTACATTTGCGAGCTTTGGGGTAGAAACTTTGATTCGTCGTGGTTAACGGGCGGAACAGCTAACAAGCAGATGGCCGAAGCCTTCGGTGCCGCTGTATGGGAAATTATCTACGAAGATTTACCTGCTTCGCCGCTAAGCTGGGATGTTAACACTGGTACAGGTTTCCACGCTACAAGCATCGAACAGGCTGCTACAGCTAATACCTGGCTTCACCAGTTGAACGGCGACACGAAGTATTTTGCAAACAATTTGGCTGCAACCAGCGCACCTACTGGCCAGGACTACTTAGTACTGCTGCCAGTATCACCAACACCCGAGCCGGCAACGATTGCGATTCTCGGCTTAGGTTCGCTGGTTTTACTCAGAAAACGCAAAGCATAATGCAATTTAATCCGCCTCTAACGGATAATCGTGCTGTGGTCGTTCCGCAGCAAAACAAGGAAGTTAAACCTATAAAAAAAGGGAATTAAAAAGTGAAAAGGTTAATTTTAACAACTTGTTTGTGTGTGCTGTTTATGGTCGGAGGTTCTTCATCGGCAGCACCGCTAGAACCAATTAATACGGCCATCGATGTCTCAATTGGCGGCATAGTCCATATTAACGGTAATTTTCCCTCGAAGCATGCCGGTTATAATTGGCAAGAGCATTTGAACAGATTTACTTCCGGGGATACACCAGTAGCGGCCTCGGTGATGGCCGGTAACCCCCACATATCATCTATCAGCATAGCATTCAAACAGATTGCATTTGACGGGCATGTTTCAACCGTCATGGGGCAATCATTGAGGACAGAAACCCCGGAACTCGGTTTCGGCAATCTTGAGGGACAGTCGGCTCTCAATGTCTATAGTGATTTCCTGGTATTGGGTTTACCCTTTCAGCCGCTGGGCGAGGCATCAATAATACCACTCGAACTTGAACGCTTTGGTAATCTGCCGAGCATCAATAACGGCCGGGCGCACAACCAAGCCAGCGCCCCAAGTCCAGGGCTGGGTTTCAGTTACGACAGCTTCATGGATACACCAAAGCTGCCCACGGTAGAATCTGAGTGGAATGAGTTTACTGGAACCCGCAACATAACCAGAAACGGAAGCATCCTGACGTATGTCGGCGAAACAATAAACCTCTTCGCAGAATCTGACAGCAACGTGTTTGCAAACGCATCTGCGAAAAGCAATTTTTAATCCGGTATCCGCCTGCATATGACTGCAATGCCCGAACTGACAACGATTTGCCTGCTCGGCCTCGGTGCGTTGAGTCTGATTTGCAGAAAAAGATAAAAGGAATAAATAAGAAAGTAAAAATGAAAACTAAAATGAAAAAGTTACTAACAATGGTCTTTCTTCCACTTGTAATCATAGTCTCGCCGGCTTCCGGCATCCCTATAGGGCCGGGCGACTTCGGCTCGGCAGCTGAAGTTGAAGACTTCGAAGGATTAGCCAATGTGGTCTTTACTGAAGTGCTACCCCCCAACAAGCATTATTACCTGGTAAGGAACGACTACTCGTTCAACGGAGACTTTACACTTACACAACCATCCCCTAACCCTCCCGAATCTGATAATACTAACGGGATGGTTATAATTGGCGACTTCACCCAAGATACCGAGGATTGGGGATTGGGAAACCGCAACCTCGATGATGCCGGTGACCTGCATTCGGGCAGTGCTTATCTTGGAGGACAATCCGGCCCAGAGTCCGACATCACTATGACCTTTACTTTTAATTCCGCGCTATTACGCGTAGGTGCATGGGTTGATGATTATTGGGTTGCAGGTGATGTTTCGGTCACATTGTCTGCTATTGACTTCGGCGGCTCCGTGATTGAATCAGTTGCGACTACACCGGGCTACTGGACCTTTTTGGGTATCGAGAGTGAGATTCCAATTTGGGCTGTTTCAATTACAGGGGATGTTCCTGTGGTCGATGACCTGACGTACGAGGTCCCCGAACCGGCGACGGTCGCGCTGCTCGGCCTCGGTAGCTTGACGCTGCTCGGTCGGAACAGGAAATTTAACAAGAAATAAAAATAGCCACGGCCAATTAAGCGGTCGTGTTTGATATATATTTGGTAGCCGCCCCCGCCGCTTTGCTTCGCAAAGCGAAGTAGCGGGGGTCGGCATTTTGAGGGAAAGGGTGAAAGACGGGATTCGAACCCGCGACCCTCGGAACCACAATCCGATGCTCTATCCAACTGAGCTACTTTCACCAAGATAGCTAACTATTGTCCGTTGATTACTGATAATTGTCAATAGTCGGCTGTGCTAACAAAAAGGGCGCCCATACAGGCGCCCTGATGTGTTTTCGCAAATTTAAGGCTTAGCCGTTTGTTACCATCGCCTGTGCGGCGGCTAATCTCGCAATCGGCACCCTGAACGGTGAACACGAAACATAATTCATTCCGACCCGGTGACAGAAATCAATACTGCTCGGCTCGCCGCCGTGCTCGCCGCAGATACCGACTTCGAGAGTCTTTCGCGTCTTGCGTCCCCGCTGAATGCCCATCTTTATCAGCTCGCCGATGCCCTTCTGGTCGAGGGCCTGGAACGGGTCCTGCGGGAGAATGCCTTTTTTCAGATAATCCGGCACAAACCCGCCTATATCATCTCGCGAGAACCCGAAGCCCATCTGCGTCATATCATTCGTTCCGAACGAGAAAAACTCCACAGATTTCGCTATCTCGTCCGCCACAATCGCCGCTCGCGGTATCTCTATCATTGTGCCAATCATATGCTTGATTTTCTTCAAGCCGAATTTGGCCAAAACTTCCTGGTAAACTTCTTTTACAATCGCCATCTGGTCGTCGATTTCTTTCACGTCGCAGACCACCGGTATCATTATTTCCGGATGCGGCTTCTTGCCTTCCTTGAGAAGTTCCGCCGCCGCCTCGAATACCGCCCGTATCTGCATTCGGCTTACCTCAGGGTATGTAACGCCAAGACGCACGCCCCTGTGTCCCATCATCGGGTTCGATTCGTGCAGGCCCTCGGCGCGCTTCGATAACTCGTCAAGACTTATATTCAAGTCGCTGGCCAACTGCTGCAATTTAGCGGGGTCCCGCGGCACAAACTCGTGCAGCGGCGGATCGAGCAGCCGTATTACTACCGGCAGACCGTCCATCGCCTCCAGCGTCCCTTTTATGTCCTTCTTAACATACGGGAATAATTCGTCTAACGCTTTTATTCTTTCCTCTACGGTTTTGGAAACAATCATCTTGCGAAGAACAAACAACGGCTGGTCGGAACCTTTGCCGTAGAACATATGCTCGGTTCTGAATAACCCTATACCCTCGGCCCCGAACGCCCTCGCCCTTTGTGCGTCTTCCGGCGTATCGGCGTTGGTGCGTATCCCAAGTTTCCTTACGGAATCGCAGACCTTCAGGAAACTGTTGAGGACCTTGTTCTCTTCACCAACGTCCATCATCGGTAGCTGTCCCTCATAAACATTGCCTTTGGTGCCGTTCAGCGTAATCCAGTCGCCTTCCCTTAATATCTTCTCGTCGTCGGCCTTGACTTCCTTTTTGGCGTGATCGACGTGCAATGCCCCGCATCCCACGATGCAGCACTTGCCCCATCCGCGTGCGACCAGCGCAGCGTGTGAAGTCATTCCGCCTCGCGCCGTCAAAATCGCCTCAGCCGCCCGCATGCCCTCAACGTCTTCTGGGTTGGTTTCTTCGCGGACAAGTATTACCCTCTTGCCCTGCTTTCTCCATTCGACCGCGTCGGCGGCGGAAAATACTATCTGCCCCTTCGCCCCGCCGGGACCCGCTGGCAAACCCTTCGCCATCGGCTTATGCAGTTTTTCTTCTTTCGGGTCGATTACCGGATGAAGCAGCTCATCAAGCTGCGATGGTGTCACCCGCATTACCGCTTCTTCCTTCTTTATCAGCTTTTCACTGAGCATATCAACAGCCATCTGAACCGCTGCCGGCCCGTTGCGCTTGCCGACCCGGCACTGAAGCATAAAGAACCGCCCCTTCTCAATCGTAAACTCGATGTCTAACATATCGTGGTAATGCTTCTCAAGCCGTTTCTGAACAGCGTACAGTTCCTTGTAAATCTTAGGCATCGCCTTTTCCAGCGAAACCAGCTCTTTGTTATGCTCGCTCTTGGAGTACTCATTCACCGGCGCCGGCGTCCGAATACCTGCGACAACGTCCTCGCCCTGTGCGTTGATTAAGTATTCGCCGTAGAACTTGTTCTCGCCGTTTCCGGGGTTGCGCGTGAACGCGACGCCCGTGGCCGAATCACTTCCCATATTGCCGAACACCATCGTCTGAACGTTGACCGCCGTTCCCCATTCGTCCGGTATGCCTTCTATCTTCCGGTAACTCACAGCTCGCTTGCCGTTCCACGAAGCAAATACCGCGTGAATGCCGCCCCATAATTGCTCGTTCGGCTCATCTGGAAAATCCTTGCCTAAGACTTCTTTGATTTTCTTTTTAAATCGATTGCAGAGTTGTTTCAGGTCGTCGGCTGTCATGTCGGTATCGCTTTTATAGCCCTTGCGTTTTTTCAAATCCGCCATAATCCTTTCCATCAGTTTGCGGATGCCTTCCTCGTCCTTCGGCTCTATCCCCGCTGCCTTTTCCATCACCACGTCGGCGTACATCATAATCAGCCGCCGGTATGCGTCGTAAACAAAGCGGGCGTCCCCGCCGCTCTGCTCTACTAATCCCGGTATGGTCTTTTCCGTCAGGCCGATATTTAATACCGTCTCCATCATTCCCGGCATCGACTTACGTGCACCCGAACGCACCGATAATAGAAGCGGGTTTTGAACATCGCCGAATTTCTTGCCCATCAGTTTCTCAACTCTCTTCAGCGACTCTTCCACCTTCTCTTTAAGCCCTTTCGGGGCTTTCTTCTTATTTTGATAATAATAAGTGCAGACTTCCGTCGTAATCGTAAACCCCGGCGGAACCGGCACGCCTAACTTGGCCATCTCTGCCAGGTTCGCGCCCTTGCCGCCGAGAAGTTCCTTCATTTTCGCGTTGCCGTCGGCTTTCCCGCCGCCGAAGAAATACACCTGCTTAGTTGCCATTGTGAAATATCTCCTTTCTATACCTATTATGCCGTAAATCTACGTTTCAGCGAAAACCGGAGAGTATATTAAACCGAACCGTATATGTCAATACTTTACTGTGTGAGTGGTTAGCCCCCGGATCTGCCTGCCCTGTGAGATGCGCCGCTTGCTGTCAATCAAAAACCATACTTTTTATATAGCATTACACAGGGTTCAACACGACAGGAAGCCAATGGGGTGACTTGTACCCACCTTGCGGCGGTCTCTTGACAAGTGGCAAAAGTAACACAATTCCATCAATGTAATATACAAGTTCCACAGTCGGCTCTACCTTAATAGCCTTCTCCTTCAACAGTTCTAATATGGCGTTCTCGGCCTCAGGGGATATTCCTATCCAATAAACAATGTTGGGGTCTTTTTGTGAGTACAGAGCGCGTTTTCCTCCGAAGGACGGTATTCGTTTGGTGAGCTGAGCGAAGCTAACCTCCTGTTTTTTTTGAATTAGAAGCAACAACTCATATTTTAAACTTCTTTTACATTTAGGCGAATGGTTCATCTTGTACCCTTTCAATATAGTTAATCAAACATACTCCCGCTATATATAGGGCTAAAACTACACGTTTTTACAATCTGAACGGATTTTCATTAGGATTTTTAGTAGAATTCTGCATGATTTTGGTTCTGATTGTATGGATTATAATAATTAAGCGGATTTAAGATTAAATTCTACGCTGCCATCATTACTAATCTATCTATATATAATCCGCATTACCCCCCCCATAAAGTGATTAAGCCGGATTCAAAATTCCAAAAAATTCATAAAAATTTTCTGACCGCCTTACCACCACTAATCAGCAATTCCAAATCCGGCCTACCTCCCCCCTTGACTCTAAACCACGCTCCAGAATTGGTCGATAATCAGGATAGATAAAACTACAAACGCCTACAAGTAAGGACAATAATTGTTTAAGCTGGCCATTAAGTCTTTGATATTTAGAGAATTATGAAAAATGTAATGACTAATGATAAAATAAGAGAACAAATAAAAAAGCTCTACGACGCTGACCTTGAGTCGGCCAAAAGGGAATCGGCCAGAGAACATGAAGAAAAAGAGCGTCCCGGTTCACTTGTCTTAGGCGGTTACATCATCGGTGCGATTCTTTTATTCAGCACCCTCGATAATTGGTGTCATAGTGAAATAGGACAGTGGGCGATTTTTTTGATATTACTCTTTTTGGGATTTGTTATCTACAACGAGGCTGAAAATGAAAAATAGATTTTACGGCGGAATAGTGGGGATAGCAACCGTTTTTCATCCTGCCGTAATTCCTCTTTATTCTTGTTTTACAATTCTATCCAAACCGCATCTTTTTACAACGCTAAACTTTCCTCCTAACAGCTTGTCCTCCATAGCTTTAGCGAAGGAAATCAATCAAAAACGCTGGTACCTTTTGACAAATCCCGAAATTTTGTAAATTTTTTTTACTCCTTTCCTCACATCGAGTTACGAGCAACGAGCGACAAGAGACGATAACAATTTTCGCATCAAACGCGCAGGTTCGTCCAATTATAGAAGGGACGTATTCTGTCCCTTATGTGGTTTAGTAAGGATTTTGTTATGGTTTTGATTTTTATGTTTTCTTTATTCTGAATTCTGTCTTCTGACTCCTGTATTCTGTTTTTCTTCTTTGTTCGCCTTAGGCGGAAGCGCTTGTTTTCTGCGCCGAAGGAAAAAATCAACCAAAATGAAGTTAATTATGCCAAACAAAGCCAATTTAGGACAAAGTCAAATTTTTATAACGGTAGTATTAACAACCAGTTACAGCGAAAAATGCGAATTGGACACTTGGTCAAAACAAACCCAAACAAACCCAATCTTGTCTCGCCGAAGCCT
>CAIYOL010000375.1 GCA_903927855.1 uncultured Planctomycetota bacterium | reverse complement strand
CTTTGGATGAAATCGAAACATAAGCAGAGCCGAACTGAGGCGATTTTAATTTTTTGGCGACAGTATCTTTTCTATGGCGTCGCAGACTGGCTGCCTGGGCCTTACCTCTGCCCTCAGCCAAGGCTTCCGAAAAATTGGCGAAAACCAGTGTAAGCCACAGCCATATCGTAACTGCGAGAATAAAACCTGCCGGGGCTTCACCTTTGCCGAACAAAGAATGGATATATAAGCCGGAACTCAAGATACTTCCAACAAGAACCACGAACATCACCGGATTTTTTATTTGATGGAGGGGATTTAATTTTTTGAAAGAGTCGATAATTGCTCTTACTATAATTGCCCGGTCGAATGCCGATACTTTCCTCTGTCTTTCACTCATCGTATCTCCTTAATGTGCCGTCAGCATCAAATGCTCAACAATCGGGCCTAGCGCAAGCGCCGGGAAAAATGTCAGGGCTCCGACAATCAACACAATCGATACCAAGAAACAAACAAAAAGAGGCGTGTGAGTCGGGAGTGTTCCCACGCTTGCCGGAATAATTTTCTTCTTCGCCAGTGAACCGGCTATTGCCAGAATGGGAATTGCAAGCCAGTACCTGGCAAAAAACATTGCCAGCCCCAAAGAAATGTTATAGAAGGGCGTGTTTACACCAATCCCTGCAAAGGCACTGCCGTTATTGTTACCGGCTGAAGAAAAAGCATAGAGAACTTCACTGAAGCCATGCACGCCGGGGTTAAAAATAGTAGCTTTCGCAGCAGGTGTTACTACTGCAATCGCCGTGCCTAAAAGGACAATCATAGGCGGTATCAGAATCATCAATGTCGCCATTTTCATTTCATAGCTTTCTATTTTTTTGCCCAAATATTCCGGCGTACGTCCTACCATAAGGCCGGCAACAAATACTGCCAGAATCACAAATGCTATCATTCCGTAGAGTCCCGAGCCAACGCCTCCAAAAATCACCTCGCCCAATTGTATCAGCCATATTGGTATTAAACCGCCTAATGGCATAAAAGAATCATGCATCGAATTGACGGAACCGTTCGAGGCCGCTGTTGTCGCAGTTGCCCATATTGCCGAATTTACTATTCCGAATCGTGATTCCTTTCCTTCCATATTTCCGCCCGGCTGGAAATTGCTCGCCGATTGGTCAACGCCCAAATTTGTGAATAACGGATTACCTGCCTGTTCGATCTGTATGCATATCAAAAGACAAGGGACAAAAATTATCAGCATCGCGATAAGTAACGCCCATCCCTGCCTTGTATCTTTGACCATATAGCCGAAGGTATAGCAAAGAGCTGCGGCAATAAGCAGTATCGCAGTCATTTCAAGCAGATTGGACAAAGCTGTCGGGTTCTCGAAAGGATGAGCGGAATTAACATTGAAAAATCCGCCGCCGTTAGTTCCCAATTGTTTGATTGCGACTTGCGATGCTGCGGGCCCTAACGGTAACACTTGAGTTGTAACAAGTTTTCCGTCGTTGCCGGCTAATGGCTGAACAAGCTCAATTACCTGAGCGGGCTTGAATGTCTGCACCACTCCCTGCCAGACAAGAACAACTGACAAAAGTACAGCTAAAGGTAATAAAATATAGAGTGTGGCACGGACAAGGTCCACCCAGAAATTGCCGATAACATTTGACTGGTGCCTTATAAATCCACGAATCAATGCCACCAATATAGCAATACCTGTTGCGGCCGAAACGAAATTCTGAACGGTCAGACCAAGCATTTGTGTCAGGTAGCTCATCGTAGTTTCACCGGCATATCCCTGCCAATTTGTATTTGTAGCAAAACTTGCCGCGGTGTTGAAGGCAGAATCCGTTGAAACCGCCGGCATACGCATAGGATTTAAAGGAAGAAAATGTTGGAATCGCTGGAGAAAATAAATAGCTAAAAGACCAATAACATTGAAAGCCATCATGGCAAACGCGTAAGTTTTCCATGTCATTTCTTCTTCAGGATTGACGCCGCATAAGCGGTAAATCAATCTTTCAATCGGCAAAAACCATTTATTCAAAACGACCGGCCTGCCTTCAAAAACGCGACTTATGTATATCCCGAGAGGT
>CAIYOL010000374.1 GCA_903927855.1 uncultured Planctomycetota bacterium | reverse complement strand
TTTCTTGTCTTTGCCTTCCAGCGGAACTTTAACACAACTCGGTTGTAGAATTTTTGTTAAGGTCATTTTAGTCTTTAAGATGGCTTACGCCATTGCGGCGAAATATACTGCATTGCTCCTGAATATTTACATAAACCCCTCATTATATCTGATTATCGGTTAATTACAACAACTTTGCAAAAAATTTGTAGCTGGTGTCATCCAAAACCTGCTCTCTATATGCTGTTTTTCTCCTTTACTTACCTGCTGTGTTGGGCTAAAATAGCATCCTGTTTATATTATAATCGTGTTCATAGACTATCAACTGCGAACCACGACCGGTGATTGGCGTAAGTCATCCCCTCGACTTTGCTCGGGGCAGGCTCGGCGATTTGGAAATTGGCTATGGAAAAGATAAAGCTCTATGATACCACCCTTCGCGATGGCATGCAGGCCGAAGGCATCAGCTTCTCCCTCGAAGACAAGCTTTCAATCGCCGGCTGCTTAGACGAACTCGGCATTGATTATATTGAGGGCGGATACGCCGCTTCCAATCCTAAGGAGATGCAGTTCTTTGCCGAAGCAGCTAAGCTCGGTCTGAAAAATTCCAAAATCGTCGCCTTCGGCAGCACCCGCAGGGCTGACACGCAAGTCGAGGCAGACGCATCACTTGCGGCTATTCTCGCCTGCAAGGCACAAGCGGCCACTCTCGTCGGCAAGGCGTGGGATATGCAGGTAAAGGCGGTTCTGGGCTGTTCGCTCGATGAGAACTTACAGCTCTGCGCAGACTCCGTCGCGTACCTTAAGAAGCGGGGCATTGAGATTATTTTCGACGCGGAGCACTTCTTCGAGGGCTATAAGGAAAATCGCGAATATGCAATGAAGGTTTTGGCTGCTGCCGCCAATGCTGGTGCCGATGTGTTGGTGCTTTGTGATACGAACGGCGGTTCGATGCCCGACCAGATTTACGAAATTACCAGGGCCGTTTGCGAGAAATTCTCTTCGCTTCCAATCGGCATCCATACCCATAATGACAGCGACTGTGCCACCGCCAATACCTTAGCTGCCGTTCGTGCCGGCGTAAGGCACGTCCAGGGCACTATCAACGGTCTGGGCGAACGTTGCGGAAACGCGAATCTCTGCACTGTTATACCGAACCTTGCTTTTAAAATGGGGTTCGAGTGCCTGGCCCCTGAAAAAATCAAAACCCTGACGGAGGTCTCGCGTTTTATTTTCGAGGTCTGCAACCTCAACCCTGTAATGAATATGCCATACGTCGGCGAAAGCGCGTTTGCGCACAAGGCAGGTCTCCACGTTGACGCTCTGCTGAAAGACAAACGCACTTATGAGCACATCGACCCTGCCCTCGTCGGCAACGAACGCCGTTTCCTCATCTCAGAGCTAAGCGGCAAATCCAATATTCTTGCCGAGCTTGAAAAAGCAAAAATAACACAGGATAAGAAACTGGCCAAAAAAATCCTCACCCGCGTTCAGGAGCTTGAAGATGAAGGGTATCAGTTTGAGGCCGCAAATGCATCCTTTGACCTGCTCGTTAAAAAAACTCTCGGCACATATAAACCCTCTTTCGAACTTTTGAAATATTACGTAACCGCAGAAAAGCGCACCTCCGGCGAAATGGTTAATGAGGCTACGGTCAAACTTAAGGTCGGCGATAAAGTCCAGCACGTTGTCGGCGAGGGGGACGGCCCCGTGAACGCCCTCGATGCCGCCCTGCGCAAGGCGCTCCAGAGTGTCTATCCGGCCGTTAAGGACGTTCACTTAATTGACTATAAAGTGCGCGTGGTCAACGCCAAGGCGGGGACAGCCGCCCGTGTCCGTGTAATTATCGAGTCTCGCGACAAGACCTCAGTATGGGGCACGGTCGGGGTTTCTGAAAATATCATCGAGGCCTCCTGGCAGGCGCTTTCCGACTCCGTCGAGTACAAACTCCAAAAAGACGCAAAGTGACGGTCATCAATCCCGCCGGATGACCGCAGTTCCTGTCCTGCTGATCGGCCTAACCTCAGTTGACCGAAAGCTCCAAAGTTGTTATGGAATTTGCAGGCAGTTTCAACGGCTCGCCTGACTTGAAGCTACCGGTATGAACGCACTTTTCCTTCTCACTGGAGCGATAGACTTCGCCTTTGGAAATAGAAGAACCCTTCAAAGAAAAGTTAAGGGTAATATCAGTGCCGGCAGTGGTATTGAGCAAGACCACCGTCAGCTTTTTATTATCCGGGCTTGTATATGCTGAAATTCTCAAACCGGGATTATCGGTCGAGGCTTCCACTCTCTGCCAACCTGAATCTGTGAAGGCCGAAAACTGCTTAAAGGCATAGTAAACCGGCTTGATGGTATAGGAATTTGGGTCATCTACGCTCACTAAGCCGCTTTCAGAGCTCCAAAACAGATCCCAGTACAAATACGAAGCTACGTTCTCCACGGTCAGAGAATTATGCACCAAAATCGCCATATTCATTGCGCCTGTCCATGTGTTAGGGTCATTCTGGAATTCTGTCTGGAACAGGGGCTTATTGCCTCGCTGTGAATTGAACTTGGTAAATTTGACCATTTTCGGGATATACCTGTCTGGATTTTCGGCACAGCCGCTGCAGTCGTAGAGATGGTGTACGTAACCGTAGACGTGAGAGCTGTTTAATTTGTCTATATAACTTTCGACGTGGGAAAAGCCCATAGTTTCAGGGTCGAGCATTTTCGGCATCGCCGGCCCCATCTCGGCATTCAACTTCTGCCAGACTGCCTCAAGAGCGGCGTCGTAGCCGGCTGTGGTTGCATCTCCTGTAGGACCGAATACGCACGAATCATATGGTGCTGCCCAGTCAGGCTCATTTTGCATAGTTATATAGTCCGCTTTGACGCCGGCTTTTGCGTATGCCGCTAAACTGTCTGCCCACCACTTCGCAAATTCGTCATATACGAATTTGCCGTCTTTTTTCGCAAGGGTTCCGCCGATTAAGTTTGCGTCACTTTTCAGTCTCGCCGGCGGTGTCCACGATGAAATCATAATCTTCAGATTGCCGCCAAGTGCGGCTTGGCCGCCTTTGGTTATTTCAACCGTGGAATCGAATTCGGCCTGATTGATATCATAAGTGTTCCTTATGCGGAATATGTCTATGCCGAGCTCTTTGAAGAGCAGATTATATAATTCCGCTTTTTGTTTATGCTGAACAAATTCTATAGTGCGGAATGCGCCGGAAGCACCGAGACCTTCGATTTTTTGGTGTCGTTTATTCACGTCAATTTCGCCTGTTGCGGTGGGTTTTGCGATGATCTTGGTGGTATTGGGTTCCGGGCCGTATACGTTTACGTCGTCGATGTAAAAATTGACCCCCGGCGGCGCGCCGTCGAAGTAAACGTCCAGCACCGTTAATGAACCGTTTACATCCAGTGTAAAATTACCTGAAAGCAGGGCCCAGTTGCTGTCTGTGGCGGTGACGTTAGCGACGCCATGATATCGGGTGCCGCTGTCGTCCTGCTGCTCGACCGATAGCAATACTTGAGCGCTCGGAGCGTTATCAAGCCGAACCCATCCGGATATTTTGTAAGTTTTTCCATTCGTCATTGTGTCGAATACAGATTGCCTTACCCCTTGCCAGGCTGCTTCTCTGCCGGTTGCTTTGACGCTGCCTGAACCGCTGTGCACCGGCGTACTGACCGCCTCGATTGGACAGCCTCTGCCGGCCCAGCCCTCCGTTCCCTTTTCAAAGCCAGGGTTGACCAGGATATTTGTGTTAGCAGATTCTGCCTTGGTGTCTTCGGCAGGTCCCGGCTGAGCCTCAAACGCGATAGTTGTTATAGAGTTAGCAGGCAGTTTCAGCGGCTCGCCTGCCTTATAGTTGCCGACGTTAACGCATTTTTCCTTATCGCTCGAACGATAAACTTCGCCTTTGGAAATAGAAGAATCCTTCAAAGACAAGTTAAGGGTAATGTCTGTACTGGGTGCGGTATTGATTATTACTGCCGTAAGTTTTTTGTTGTCCGCGCTGATATATGCCGAGATTCTCAGACCGGTATTGTCGGTCGAAGCTTCTATTCGCTGCCAACCCGGATCAAGAAAAGCTGAATATTGCTTGAAAGCATAATAGACCGGCTTGATAGCGTAGAAGGATGAGTCGGTCGGGCTAAGACTTACCATCCCGCTTGTGGGACCCCAGAATAAATCCCAGTATAAATATGCAGCCGCGTTCTCAACCACCAGAGAATTATGTATCAAAATCGCCATATTCATCGCGCCCGTCCACATGTTTGGTTCGTTCTGGAACTCTGTCTGCATAAGGGGTTTGCTGCCGTACTTTGATTTGAGTTTTTCCATTTCAGGAACATACCTGTCGGGTGCTTCGGCGCAGCCGCTGCAGCCGTAGAGATGATGTGCATAGCCATAGACGTGTGATGAATTGCCTAATTTGTCTATGTAGTCAATCGCAGTATTTAAACTGTACGTTTCGGGTGCGAGCATCTTCGGCATTTCTAACTCCGAATTTGCATTTAGTTTGTTCCAGACCGCCTCGAAAGCCGCGTTATAGCCGGCCACGTTTGAATCCTCTGCAGGGTTGAATCTGCACGAATCCCACGGGGCTTCGTAGTCCGGCTCATTCTGGATACTTATATAGTCTATTTTCACTCCCGCTTTTTCATAAGCAGTTATGCTGTCGGCCCACCACTTCGCAAATTCATCATATACGAATTTGCCGTCTTTCTTTGCGAGGGTTCCGCGGACTGTGTTTCCGTTGCTTTTCAGCCTCGCGGGCGGCGACCACGAAGAAATCATAATCTTAAGGTCTCGCCCGAGAGCAGCCTGCCCACCTTTGATTATTTCTACTGTCTCGTCGAAGGATTTCGGCTCCATATCGTAATTATTTCTTATGCGGAATATACCTATGTTCAATTCCTTGAACAACAGGTTGTATAGTTCAGCTTTTTTCTGGTGGTTCACGAATTCCATCGTGTAATGGGCACCGCCGGCCCCGAAACCTTCGATTTTTTGATAGCGTGTCCCAGTGTCAATCAGTCCTGTTGCATTAGGCGAGATATTAGCTGCTTTGACGGCAGCGCCTTCGGGACCGTATGCGTTCGCATCGTCGACGTAAAAATTAACGTTTGGGTCTGGACCTTCGAAGTAAACATCCAGCACCGACAACGTGCCGTTCACGTCTAATGTAAAGTCCCCTGAAAGCAGCACCCAGTTACTGTCCGTCGCAGTACCCGTGGCTACGTTATGATAATTAGTACCGCCGCCGTCCTGCTGCTCGACGGATAAAGCGACGCGGCTGCTCGCAGCGTTGTCGAGTCTTGCCCACCCGGATACCTTGTAAGTCTTTCCGTTTACCATTTTGTCAAACACGGATTGCTTTATACCCTGCCAATTTGCGTTTCTTCGCGATGCTTTAGCACTGCCCGAGCCGCTGTGTACTGGTGATTTGACCGCCTCGATTGGGCAGTTTCTGCCCTCCCAGCCGTCCGTCCCGTTTTCAAACCCTGGATTGACAAGGATATTAGTGTCGCCGTGGCAGGCGGGCGCCAATGACAAAAACAATAAAAAAAACACAGAATTACAAAGACCTTTGTAAGACATCTTACTGCTCCTTAATATGAAGGTTGATTTAAAATATTATATTTATTTTCCGAGAATCGCCAGAGTCGTTATAGACTTTGCCGGCAGTTCTAATTGGCCGCTCTCATTGAAGCTGCCGATATGAACGCATTTTTCTGATTCGCTCGAACGATAAACTTCGCCTTTGGAAATAGCAAAACCCTTAAAAGAAAAATTGGTGATAATGTCGGTTCTCACAGCGGTATTGATTACTATTGCGGTTAGTTTCTTGTTATCAGGACTGATATATGCTGAGACCTTCAGGCCGGGATTGTTTGTTCCTGCCTCCACGCGCTGCCAGCCCGAATCTATAAAAGCCGAGTATTGCTTGAAAGCATAATAGGCGGGCCTGACAGTGTAAGAACATGGGTCGCATAGACCCACCAGGCCGTCTTCTCCGGAACCCCAAAACAATTCCCAGTACAGATATGCAGCGGCTTCTTCCGCGGTCAGGCAATTATGCACCATAATCGCCGTGTTCATTGCGCCTGTCCACGTATTCGGCTCGTGTGCGAATTCCGTCTGGAACAGCGGCTTGTTGTCGTACTTTGATTTGAAATTTTCCATTTTGGAAATATACCGGTCGGGGGTTGCGCCGCAGCCGCTGCAGTCGTAGAGATGGTGTGCGAAACCATAGACATGAGATAAATTATCTATATTGTCTATATATTCCTTGGCGCTGTCTAAGCTATACGTTTCGGGAGCAAGTATCTTCGGCATAGCATCGCCCATTTCAGTATGCAGCTTCTGCCAAACCGCCTCGAGAGCGGCGTCATAGCCGGGCAGATTTGAATCCTCTGCAGGGGCGAAATTGCACGAATCATAATTGATTTCGTAGTTAAGCTCATTCTGTAAAGTTATATAGTCCGTTTTGACCCCCGCTTTTGCATAAGCGGCTAAGCTGTCGGCCCACCACTGTGCAAATTCTGCGTATACGTATTTGCCGTTGATTTTCGCGAGGGTTCCGTGTGTTGTCTTACCGTTGCTTTTTAAGCGGGCAGGCGGCGACCACGAGGA
>CAIYOL010000373.1 GCA_903927855.1 uncultured Planctomycetota bacterium | reverse complement strand
GATATCCACGTTCCCACCCAACTGGGCCGCCGGAACGGCACGATCGATTTGGAGGAAGGTCGAAGTCTCAAGACCTGGAGTGTCAGTAGCGAGCCTGCCAACGAAAAAGAACGTTGCTTTTGTCTGTGACTCATCGAGGATTTCCAGCAGCACGTCGGTGTTTCGCTCAATCTCGACATTATCTTCGGATTGGTTTATGTATTTATCAGGGATATGAAAGCTCTGTACGTTTGATTCTACAAATCCCTCAACATCAATTGAAAAAGCGTTCGTTACAGTATTCTGAGAGTTTTTCGTCGGATTTGTTTCCATCGGACCTATTTCTATTGCTATGTCGTATTTCTGAAAGGTCTATTTTACGGCTTTTAGCATATAACAGTTGCCGATATCAGTCAAGTTTATAACCGACTTTACCGAAATTTTGTAATATGAAAAGGTTTCTCGATATACTGCTGGCACTGCTGGTGATGACGTTACTTTCGCCGGTTTTCATCGTTATAATGGTAGCAATCAAACTTTCAGGTAAAGGAACGGTAATCTTCAGGCAGGAACGAGCAGGCAAAAACGGCAAACCGTTTACGTTCTACAAGTTCCGGACTATGAAAACTGAGGTTGACCCCTTTGGGCCGAGTCCAAAAGCTGCTGATGACTTACGCTTGACAAAAGTAGGAAAAATCCTTCGCGAATATTCACTTGATGAACTGCCGCAATTATTTAACGTATTAAAAGGGGATATGAGTATCATTGGACCTCGACCGCTGTATATTTCACAGATGGCCGAGTGGGACGAAAGGCAAAAAAAGCGGCTGCTTGTTAAACCCGGCCTGACAGGCCTGGCACAGATTTCCGGCAGAGGTGAGCTTACACGTGAGGAAAAACTTGAGCTTGATGTCAAATATGTGGAAACGGCTGGTTTCTGGCTTGATTTAAGTATAATTCTTGCGACTGCCGCACAGGTGTTTAGACGAAAGAATATATACGAAAAAAAATACTCACAAACCGAGTATACAAGGGGAGAGCAGGGTAAAAAGTAAACCAATATCAGGATATTTAACCCCGCAAATGAAAACCATCCTGCGCCAGCTAATCGCGGGATGGTTTTTGGTTTATATCCTATGCTGTGCTCTGGTTTTCGCGCTTGAGCCGAATGAGATTCTGGTAATAGCAAACAGCGACATTGAAGCATCTGTACAGCTTGCCCAATATTACTGCGAAAAACGAGGCGTACCGGCAGGCAATATTCTCGCTTTGCCTTTAGGAGCGACCCTCAACGACACAATCGCCAGAAATGATTATGAAAAACAGCTTGCTGAGCCTATTCGCAAAAAATTATCCGACTATGACTTTGCGGTCAAAATCAAATGCCTGTTGACGACATACGGTGTGCCTATCAAGGCAGGAAAACGTGAGCAGTTAAAGGACCAGCAGGATAACCTAACGCAATTGGAAAAACTGGCTGAACAGGTAAAAACCAGGATTGAACAGTTAAACCAGAATGGCGTAACTGACACCTCAATAGAGATGAAAGATATCAAGCGAAAACTGACTTTGCTGCAGACCGAAATTGATTTTATCGTCGGCAACGAAACAAATGCCTCAGTGGATAGTGAGCTGTCGATGGTTCTGTTCAGCGACTATGAGTTGTATCGCTGGCAGCCGAATGGACTAAAGGATAATCCGCTGGAGCTGTATTCTAACACGCTTATGGTTTCCCGTCTTGATGGGCCGAGTTTCGAAATAGCAAAAGGCCTTGTCGATAAAGCAATAACGGCAGAAAAAACCGGCTTAAGAGGCATTGCTTACATCGATTCACAGGGCAAGACAGATGACAAAAATCCTTATTCGTATGGCCATTTTGACCAATCTTTGCGGGATTTAGCTGCACTTACAAGACTTCGAACAGGAATGACCGTTAAAGAGGAGCGAACTAAAAAACTTTTCGAACCCAATTCCTGTCCGCAGACGGCCATTTATTGCGGCTGGTATAGTTTGAGGAAGTATATTGATGCCTTCGATTTCGTTGATGGTGCGATAGGGTATCATATTTCGAGCTTGGAAGCAGTTGACCTTCGCGACCCGAACAGCAGCCAATGGTGTCCGGCTATGCTCAAAGATGGAGTAACCGCCACGTTGGGGGCGGTGGCCGAGCCCTATCTTCATTCATTTCCTAATCCAAAAGAATTTTTCTCGCAGCTTTTCGATGGCCGCTGCCTTGTCGAGGCATACTACCAAACAAACCCGTTTAATTCCTGGCAGTTGGTTTTGATAGGCGACCCACTCTACAGGCCTTTCAAAAACCTTAAAAGTCTCGAGCAAGACCCTTACGAAATAAAGCAATCAGGTAAATTGTAGCAACCACAGCCGTTATTCCTGCAACGGCAACGATTACATCTTTCGCCACGAAAACTTTGCCGAAAATCACGGAAAATAATTTTACAGTTAATAGAAAACCTATGGGCAGGACCAGCGCCGCTATCATCCATTTAGGTTTAGGAGCTTTCATCGGCAGGAAAAGATGCATATTTTGAATCCACAGTATAGTAAAAAATCCGTAGCCAAAAAGATGAAACATCGTATTTGTAATCGGCACCAGTTCTGCCAGGTTTGCATGTATAAAATCTGTTAAAATAAATATAGCGATACCAGTTACCACAAGCAACACAGGCCAGAAGGTCAAAAACGAGAATAGGATTAATCCCGCAAGCGTTCCAACCAAATCCGCCGAAAAATCCCTAATATCGCAATTGCGTCCAACATACCCCTGAAGCACCTCATCGGCAACCCCATACCAAACAACCACTAAAAGCACCCACCAGACAGCAGCTTTGCGCCAGTTCACCTTTCTGCTTGGACTGATTGTAAACCACAGCAGGAAAGTCAAAATCAGATATACGAGGAAATGTAGACCTTTATCGGACACCTGCGCTTTGTAAACCAATTGCGGAATTGGTATATGCGCAAGGATAAAGATAGTCGGCCAGTAAACAAGCAATAAAATTACAGTTAGCTTTTGTTGATGCGATAAAACCATTTATAATCGTCAATAATCAATTAAATCTTAGCTGATTCTTTAATTTTACCAAAAATTGGTTTATGATGTAACAAACAGTTTATTAAAAATTGGAGAATAGTTATGTTTGATTCAATAATCGAATTTTTCAAAAGTGCGATAACCAAAGACATAATAAAGGACCCCGTCTGGGCAACAACCGCCTTATTGGGACAAGTGATATTCGGCGGACGGTTCGTCCTGCAATGGATAGTCAGTGAATACAAGAAAAAGTCTCACGTGCCGGTAGCTTTCTGGTTTCTGTCGCTTGCGGGTAGTGTCCTTCTGCTGGCCTATTCCGTTCACATAAAAAATCCCATCTTTATATTGTCGTTTTCACTGAATATGCTCATATACCTGCGGAATCTTCATTTGATTTATAATCACGCCAAAAAAGGCGTGGTAACAGTTATTGAGGAAAATGAAGATTAAAAGCTAACTCGCATCTTCACAGGAACTGTAGCGGTTTGTAATCGGCAACCTCCTGTCTTTGCCGAATGCTTTTGGCGTAATTTTCACCCCCGGCGGCGATTGCCTTCTTTTGTATTCGTTACGGTCAACCATACGAATGACCTTGTGGACCACGTCTTGCGGCAGGCCGGATTCGATAAGCTGCTGTGCGGACTTGTCTTCTTCCACGTATCCTTTGAGGATTTTATCGAGTAAATCGTATTCCGGCAGAGTATCGCTGTCTTTCTGCCCCGGCCTTAGCTCGGCGCTCGGAACTCTGGTTATCACACTGGCTGGTATTATCTGTCGCCCCGCTATTTTGTTTATATGTTTAGCCAGCTTATAAACAAAAGTTTTCGGCACGTCTTTTATCACCGCGAAGCCTCCCGCCGTATCGCCATAAAGAGTGGCATAGCCTACTGCTGTTTCGCTTTTGTTGCCGCTTGTCAGCACCAGTGAGCCGATGCTGTTGCTCAGCGACATCAGGATGCTGCCGCGGATTCTTGCCTGCAGGTTCTCGTATGCAACACCTTTGCTGCCCCAGCCGGGGGCCGCCTTTAATGCCTCGTCGAATTGTGCCAGTGTCGGCCCAATCGGGATATTCAAAAACTCTATACCTAAATTCCTCGCCACCTTCTTAGCATCAGCTATCGTTTCCGGGCTGTTGAATTCCGATGGCATTGTAATGCCGACGACATTTTCAGCGCCCAGGGCAGCAACAGCAATTGCAGCGGTAACGGAAGAATCTACACCCCCGCTCAACCCTAAAAGGACTTTCGTAAAACCGTTCTTTCGGACATAATCCCTTGTGCCGAGTACAAGCCCCTGATAAACCTCATCTATCAAATCGCTCGGCTGTGGTGCCTGGGCCGTTGCCGGTTCTACTCGCACACCTTTATCAGTGGCGGTAACATCCGCAATCAGCAAATCCTCGTCGAACGCCTTCGCACAAGCAACGATTTTCCCGCTTGAATCGGCGAACATACTCCGGCCGTCAAAAACTATTTCATCCTGCCCGCCGACAAGGTTGCAGTAGGAAACGGCACAATTAAATTCTTTTGCGCACCGGCTGAGAATCGCCTGCCTTTGTTTGGTCTTGCCCATATAAAAAGGTGAAGCTGAGATGTTTAGAACCATTTGGATTCGCCCTGCGTCCTTGAGGAAATCAGCCAGCCAGTCTATGTCCCACACATCCGCACAAATGGTAACAGCGACGCTAAGTCCTGCAATACCAATTACTAACGGCTCGGTGCCTGCCTGAAAGTATCTTCGCTCATCGAACACGCCGTAATTCGGCAACAGCACTTTTCGATAAATCTTGCTAATCGCCCCGTTTTGCAGGATAGCCGCGGAATTGTAACAATCGTTTTCGTAACTATCGGCGAAGCCGGCTATTATTGTCCCCTTCGGGCAGTCGGCGGCTAACTTCTTGACAGTAAAGAGGTTATGCTGCAAAAAATGCTTCTTATGCAGCAAATCTTCCGGCGGATAGCCGCAAACGGCCAGTTCGGGAAAGATAAGCAAGTCCACATTGGACCGCAACGCCTCGGCATACATACTGCGCATCTTTTCGGCATTGCCGGACAGGTCGCCTACCACCGCGTTAAATTGTCCTAAAGCTATACGCATCAAATAGTTATACTCTTTGAAAGAGCTTCGATTTTTGGGTTAAATTCTTTTCTACAATTCTACAGTTCCGTACAGGGGTATCAATTAATTTCCGTTGAGAACAGACGACTTAGCCGGGGAGGCGGATGGGTTTTTTTAAGGGTGAAAATAAGGCCGTATTTGAGTGAAACTACGCCGAGGTCTTCAAGGGGATTTTTGCGCATAAGTATATGCGAGGCAGGGGTTTAAGTGAAAAATTTAAAGTTGCAGAAATGTGTTAAAACTGGGGTAAAACGTACGAAAAACATGTCGAAACGTGTCTAAACCGCTTCTTTTTTTGCGAAAAAAGTGCCGAAAGTAAAGGAAACGGAGTGAACTTTAGAAAAAATTTGGATGCCGAAAAGAGAGGGCCCCAACCGAAGCGGAGAAAATCGAAAGTCGAAATTTGAAAGACTGTGCTTCGAGAGAAATTTTTTGACATTGATGAAGGTTGAAAAAGGATTAAACTTTGTTGAGCAACGGCGGAAAAAAACATTACGTGGTTAGTGAACCATACTATTTAGATGGAGGTGACAGTTATGACAAAACCTGTCAAACAATTGCTGTTCTGGATACCCCGGATTCTGTGTATTCTGCTTGCTGTCTTCGTGAGTCTGTTTGCCTTCGATGTGTTTGGTGAAGGATATTCTTTCTGGAAGACGATTTTAGCATTGCTGATACATCTAATCCCAACGGGAATCATCCTTGTTGTGTTGGCGGTTTCCTGGCGATGGGAGTGGGTTGGCGCAATTATTTTTAGCGCTCTTGGGGTGCTGTATATCGTTATGTTCTGGGGTCGGGTCAAGTGGCATGTTTACTTGTTGATTATATCGGGACCATTGTTTCTCGTGGGATTTCTGTTCCTGATCAACTGGTTGTACAGGAAGCAAATTCGAGCTGGATCTTGAACGCGGTTTTGCTGTTGACCCCCGACAGAAAACCGAGTAAGCAACAGTCGAGGGCAGGCTACAGAAGCAAGTGAGCAGCAATCGGTGATCTGCGCTATGCTTCGAGATGGCAAGAGGAGAACAAGTCAGTTAGTAACCCTGTCAGAATAAAAAGGGTTTTGTCAAACAAGCCTTAACGCTTATCTCTTGCACCGGCAAGCCAGCTGATATCTCCCCCGGCGCCCTGTACTGTTTGACAACCAGTTGCAGAAAGTATGACGAGAAGCAACAAGATTATTAAGAGGGCTTTTTTGACCATTTCCTTGGACTCCATGAAAGTTTCTTTTTATTTCTTATATAGTTATCGTCCTATCACCAGCTAAAAGTAAACTTATTAATTGGGATTTCCGCTATCGCTTCAGCAGAGGGCGGAAGACGGAGAACGGACGAAGTGTTCCTCACCCCGATGGGATAGCAGCCGAAGCGGAGAAGCAATCGTTTATTTAAAGACAAAAGATATGCTCTCTCGGATTAAGCTACAACCAAGGGAGATTCAGCAAACGCATGCTGGCAGGCTTTTTTTATGGTATAATCTTTTCAGTGTGATTTGCAATAAAAGGCCGGTCGAGAGCGTCTGAATTCGCGAAAGGAAACGGCTGAACATAAAGGCCTATTTTCACGGGACAGGCATAAGTTAAGGAAGGATAGAAATGAAAACGTTAAGATATATGTTAATAGTAATAGTGCTGGTTCTGTTGGTTTATCCGCTCTATAGTGGTGCCGCTGATGAGCAGCCCCTGACTTCGGACACAGAGCAACTCGTGCCGCCACCTGAGCCAGCGGAGGAACAGCCCGAGGTTTTGACAAGCGGCCCAGTTCATGAGGCTTTTGCCGAACCGGTCGACCTGCAGGTGCAGGCAGGTCTGGTGACCACGAAACCGCCGCCAGCCAATATCGTGGAAAACGCACCGCCGCAAAGACCAGCGGGCAAACAATTTGTCCTTGTGCCGGGATACTGGGCCTGGGATGCTGACCGCAACGATTACATCTGGGTCAGCGCATGCTGGCGGGCCGCTCCACCGAATATGTATTGGGTACCCGGATACTGGGTCGGGGTGGATGAAGGCTGGGAATGGGTAGCCGGTTTCTGGGCACAGTCCGGCACTCAGGAAATCGAGTATCTGCCTGTCCCTCCTGCGTTCGAAGACGTGCAGCCGTCAGGTCAACCGCCATCGGAAGACCACATTTGGGTGCCCTCATGTCAATACTGGTACCGTGATAGCTATATCACACGGCCGGGGTACTGGCTGGCATCGCAGCCGGGGTGGGTATGGGTGCCGTCTCACTACGTTTGGACGCCGCGGGGCTACGTCTTCTCGCCGGGTTATTGGGACTACTCGCTGGAACGACGCGGCGTGCTGTTTGCGCCGGTCTATTTCCCGCGGTCAGTATATGTTCGGAATGGTTTTTCCTTCTCGCCCAGTATCGTCATCAACATCGGCATGCTGAAGGTGAATTTATTTATCTGCCCGCGTTACAGCCACTACTACTTCGGCGATTACTACGATGATTCGTACGTAAGTGTCGGCATTTTTCCGCGGTATAAAAGCGAACGGGTCCACAGCTGGTACGACCCGATCTATGTGTATGACCGATGGAATAATCGCCAAACCGAACCTCGCTGGGAGGAACACGAGCTCTATGAGTACAATCTTCGCCGTTCCGACAAGGACCTTCGTCCGCCGAAAACGTATCGCGAAATGGAGACGCGGCGGGCCAGGATGCCAGAAGACCAGCGAAAGAACATTCATATAGCCCGTCCGCTGACAGAGGCCGCCGCAAGCAGGGCTACGATGAGGTTCGAGCAGATCAACACCAGAACGCAACGGAAGATTACAACACAGGCAACCGAAGTAAACAAGTTTCGCGATGAACGCAACCGCTGGGAGTCCGCGCCAATCGCTAAGAAGGAAGCCCAGCCAACCAAAGGATACAAAGGTCCTGCGACGCAGCCATCTGAACATAAGGAGCCGGTATCACAGCCTGAAGAACACAAAGGTCCTGTGACGCAGCCATCTGAACATAAGGAGCCGGTATCACAGCCTGAAGAACACAAAGGTCCTGTGACACAGCCGTCTGAACATAAGGAACCGGTATCACGACCTGAGGAACACAAAGGTCCTGTGACTCAACCCGCTGATCACACGCCTGCGCCGCGTGAGGTCCGGGCGACTAAGCCGGAGAAGGTCAAGATTCCCAAGTCGCCGGTTGTCGGCAAGTCTGTCGATTCGGGTAAGTCGGAAGTCGGTCCGCCGTCCAAACCGGTTGAGGAACATCAGCAAGTCGATGACACCAAGAACAAGAACAAAGGCAGGGACAAGAATAAAGGCAAATGAGCCGGACTATTCAGCTACCGTCAAGTTGATGCATCAGAGTGGTCAGCAAAGGCTCGGCTGTTATCCAAACCTTTCCCTTGACTGCTGCATGCCGGCATTATAATCTCAATCTTGCCCTTCAACTCGTTGCGATAGCTTAGGACAAGCTCTTAAAATATAAAATAAGAAATCCAGGATTATATAATCATGATGTTTGAGGAAGATATTGATATAATTGCGGCATTGAAAGGCCAGGTTGCGCAGGCAAGCTTTTTGTATGGGAGATCCTAAATAAAAAATGAAAGGAGCGATTTTTATGAAAAGGATGTCTTTGGTATTGTTGTTGATGTTAGCCGCTGCTACCTACGGCGAAACCCAGTTAACCGTATATAATCAGAATTTTGCGGTTGTCAAAGAACAGCGATTACTCAAACTGGAAAAAGGTGAAAACGAACTCAGTGTTACAGACATCACCGCTCACCTGGAGCCCGATTCTGTCGTCCTGCGGGACGTGAAAGATGCCGACGCGATTAAAATTCTCGAACAAAACTACGAGAGCGACCCCCTCAGCGAAGGGCTGCTGCTGCGAAAGTCCGAAGGCAAGGTACTCGATTTTGAGGTAACTATCCCCCAGACAAATGAGAAAAAAATTATCAAGGGCAAAATTCTCAGAAGCGGCTACGTACCGCACACTTCCGCGTTTGAGCGTTATGGTTATCAGTATGAAGTGTCTCAACGGGCGTACGCAAGCCCGGAGGGCGGAGGTCAGCCGATTGTCGAAGTGGACGGCAAAATACAGTTCGGCCTGCCCGGCAAACCGATATTCGAGACGCTGGACCCAAAGGCGTTTCTTAAACCCACGCTGCTTTGGCGTCTGTGGACCAAAAGCGGCGGCAAACACGATACCGAATTTTCATACATCACAGGCGGATTGAGATGGGAAGCGACCTACAATGCCGTCGCTCCTGAAAAAGGAGATGTATTCGACCTTATCGGGTGGGTCACCCTCGAAAATATGAGCGGCAAAGATTTCGAAAATGCCGCCGTCAAACTTATGGCAGGAGACGTCTCAAGAGTCCAGCCTGCCGGTTATGGTTACGAGCGAAGGTTAAGGGCTGCTGATGAGATGTCCGCTTCACAACCCCAGGGGGTCAGCGAGCGGACTTTTGAAGAATACCATCTTTACACTCTGGGAAGACCTGTAACCCTGCTCGACCGCGAGATAAAACAGGTGGAGTTTATCCGCGCAGCAAATGTTCCGGCCAAACGAATCTACGTTTATGACGGTTTTAAAGTGGACGAACGTTATCGCCGTTATTCAGACTACGACCGCTGCCAAGAGCCGCAATACGGTACTATCTGCAATCCGAAGGTTTGGGCGATGCTCGAATTTAAAAACAGCAAGGAATCAAACCTCGGCATGGCCCTGCCAAAAGGCAAAGTCAAGCTGTATCGCCGCGATATCGACGGCCGTAATGAATTTATCGGCGAGGACCAGATTGACCACACCCCAAAGGACGAAACCGTGATGCTCTACACCGGCAATGCTTTCGACGTCGTCGGTGAACGCCGGCAAACAAATTTTAAAGTCAACACCAACGAAAACTGGATGGATGAGTCGTTTGAAATAAAGGTGCGCAACCACAAAAAAGACGAGGCGGAGGTGCGGGTAACAGAACACCTTTACCGCTGGATTACATGGGACATTACCGCCAAATCTACGGATTTCAGCAAAAAGGACGCGAGGACAATTGAATTTCGCGAAAAAATCCCTGCTGACGGCGAAGCTGTAATCACTTACACCGTCCACTATACGTGGTAAAATAGTAAATAGAAAATTCAGAATTGAGAATATAGAATTGCAGTAATCGAGGACAGCTAATCGGTTATTTGTTGCCAAGCTCGAATTTATAGCTTAGGAGCTTGTAGATGAGCTTGGAAGCGAGGAAATCCGGGGCCTTGTTCTCTTCGCCTGGGCATAACTCGACGACGTCGAAGCCGACGATATTTTTTTTGCCGGCAACTGCCTTCAATAAAGCCAGCACATCATACCAAAACAATCCGCCCGGCTCAGGAGTTCCGGTGGAAGGCATTATGGAAGGGTCAAATACATCGAGGTCGATTGTTATATACACATTATCAGAGAGCTTGGAAATAACTTTCTTAATCCAATCGGTGTTGTTGTATATGTCCTTTGCAAAAAACACCTTTGACGTGTCCATAGATTTTTTTTCGGAGGAGTCCATACTCCTGATGCCCACCTGCACAACCGGGCAAAGCTCTTTGGTCCGGGCCATAACACAGGCGTGATTAAATTTTGAGCCGTTGTATTCTTCTCTTAAATCGGAGTGAGCGTCCAGCTGCAAAACAGTCAGATTCTCATATTGTTTCGCATGGGCCTTAATTGGGCCGATGCTGACCGAGTGCTCCCCACCTATAATCACCGTGAACTTGTTTTTTTCAAGATAATACTTTGTGATTTCCGTAACTACTTCGACCATCTCTTTGGTAGAGATTTCTCCGCCTATAGTCTCTTCGGTGAATATACCTTTTTTGTAAACCTCCGAATCGGTCTCTATATCGTAGAGCTCCATGTTGGCAGAGGCTTCAAGAATCGCTGCCGGCCCTTTGTCGGCACCTTTGAGCCAGGTGCTTGTTCCGTCGTAGGCGACGGGAATGATAACTATGCCAGCATCATCGGGATTGGAATGTTCTTCAGGCAGAAACCCAAAGTTAATTGCTTCTTTCATAGCAAATCCTATTGACGCGTTTAATCAAACAGAAACATTGCTATTGCTACTGTGGTAGTCCAAAGACCTTCCATGCCCTTGGCAGTTTGTGTAATATTGGCGGTCTTAACAAACAGTCCGCTGGACCTGTAGGCCTGTTCTTTTTCCGACCAGGCTTTGTCGGGGTCGAGCTCCAGGCCAAAAGTTGTCCCCAGCATACCCGCGGCCAGGTCTTCAGCCAGGTCTCCGGCCTGCTGGTTGTTCATACCGTGGCCGTGCACTTCGCTGAGGTATCCCCACTGGTCTTCATCTTTGGGCAGTGCGACTCCTATCGAAGAAGCTATTAATCGGCCGTGCTCATCCGTATCGGCCCTGGCCAGCACACAGTAGGATATTTGTCCCGGAATCAGTTTTTTCAGTCCGTTCTCCAAGCTTACCATCTTGCATCTTGGCGGCAGAATCGACGACACCTGAACCAAGTTCTGCTGCGCTACACCAGCTTGTCTTAACGCAGCCTCAAAAGACTTCAACTGGTATTTATGCTGTCCGACTCCTTTGGTCAGGAATATCTGGGTAGGGACAGGATTGTTCATCTGACACTCCTTCTATTTTAATTTCACTTTATAAAACCGGTTGATAAAAAAAACAACTGCCAAACTTTGCTCATCTTACTGATACTAACTCCAAAGGCCGGTATCTACCGGCCGGTTACAACGTCCGCTATCGGTCTTGTTTCAGCTAAAATACGATAATAATTTCCGAGCGAAAGTCAATTTTTTTCCTTGACCATTTGGTCAGTTTTGACTAAATAGTCAAAACCTATGAAAATCAGGGCAGAAAACGAGCGGAAAAACGGGTCGCAGAAAAGAGCCAAAATGACCCGCAAAGAGTCGAAAAAGGCCACTTTGGACGTTTTCAGCGAAGAAAGCATCGATGCCGCAATGGTCGGGATAACATCCGGCCGCTAAGACGGGTTTTTGTAAGGAGCATATGCACATTTCCTGAGCGACGACTTTTATCTGTGAAAGTTACGCTATAAAGTGCTGATACAACTTACTTGTGGATAGTGAAACTACTATGGAGAAAAGACGAAAAAGCAAAACCAACCTGACACCCGCTGAAATAGAAAAATTCAAAGCACAGCTATTGGCGAAACGAAGCGAAATACTTGACAATGTAACTCATATGGAAGATGAGACACTGCGGAAGGAAAGAAGCGACTTGTCAAATATGCCCATTCATCTGGCTGATGCAGGAACTGACACTTTCGAACTGGAAAACACTTTAGGGCTTGTGGGCAGTGAACGGAAAATCCTTCAGGAAATCGACGATGCACTGGAGCGGATTGAAAACAATACTTTTGGGATTTGTGAAGGGGGAACGGAGCATCCTATTCCGAAGGCCCGATTAAAAGCGATTCCATGGGCGCGATACTGCGTAAAGTGCGCGGGTCTGTCGGAAAAAGGACTTCTCGCCAGAGAAGAACCATCAGGCAAATCGGATTATGGTCAAATCAGCGAGGAGCAAGATGACGATTTTGACAATATCGCCGACGAGCAAAATAACAGCTAAGAAAATAAGCAAGGGGTTTATTTTTCCAAGTGCTGCGCTTACGATAAAACCGAGCCAAATCAAATACTACCGACTTTTTGATAAGCCACCGCAAGCGGGAGACCTTGTTTACGGAACAATCGACTGTATTGGACAACACTCATCTCTGGAAAACGCATCAGGGCGCATACACATGATTCATGACGGCACAAAAGCAATCTTTGTGTTTGGAAACCGGTATGCCCCCGATTTCTACGAGGGTTTAGTGCCCAGTGAGATGACAGATGAAGTTAACCTTCTGGCACGCTCAGGAGTAGTCGGCGTCGTTAAAACAAAAAATTCAATGATAAAAGACCCAACAAAAGTGAAAATTTCAGGGTACGTTTGTGATGAAAAAGGCGATGTTTTAAACACGCAGGATTTTCCCCTTATAAAACCCAAAAATACGATAAAAAAAGAGCCGAGGTCCCGAATGATTTTAGTATGCGGGACATCGATGAACAGCGGTAAAAGCATGGCAGCGGCCGCCTGCTGCTGGGCATTGACGTCTATCGGATATAATGTAAGGGCTTCCAAGATTACAGGGACAGCCAGCCTTAAAGATATTCTCCACATGAATGACGCCGGCGCTAACCGCTATGCCGATTTTACATATCTGGGGTATCCATCGACATATCTGCTGACAAAGCAGGAGCTGTTAGGCATTTTTAACCAGCTCGACTTAAAATATGCAAATAATCCCAAGAATTTCTGGGTCGTGGAGATTGCCGACGGGGTCATTCAGCGCGAGACTGCAATGCTGCTTAGCTCACCGGAAGTGACATCGAGGATTCACAGGTTGATTTTTTGTGCCAACGACGCCTTCGGTGCAATCGGGGGACTACGAACCATGAAGGAAAAATTCAACCTAATACCTGATGCCATATCCGGTATATGCTCAAGCTCTCCTCTACATATCAGAGAGCTGTCGGAATTTACAAATATCCCCGTATTCAACAGCGCACCGGATGTCAGCCGATTAAAGGACATTTTAGTTAGTTCCTGTAAACCATCTCCACAAGCCATCACAGCAGCCCTAAGCATCAAGTGCAATAAAAAGAGAACGATGTAATTCATCGACCATTAAGACGGAAAAAATGGAATTTGGTCCGCAACAAATCGGTAAATGGATAATTGTGATGGGTATTACCATCGCACTAGTCGGAGCGTTGGTAATGATAGTCGGGCGAGCAGGCCTGTTTAAATTGCCCGGCGATTTGGAATTCGGCGGCAGGAACTGGCGGATTTATTTTCCGATAGCGAGCTGCATAATTATATCGGTTGTCCTAACGGCTATTTTATGGCTTATCAACTACTTCCGCCGGTGATTGTCCTCAGCCTTTTTATAGAATTCAGCTTCCTTGTCGGATAGTTTTCCCTGCTGAATCATTGTACGGACGCGCTGCAAATCGACGTCCCTTGGCTGACCTGCGCCGGATGCTGAAACAACGGGTTGGCTGATGCCGGTGGGAGAAACCAGCCAAAACCTTTTGACTGAGATCATCGATACAAAAATTGCCGCTAAAACAGCAATCACTACGAGATGACGAGACAGATAAGACACAGAACCAGAAGCAGGGACCAACTCTTTGGTCTGATAGCGACATCTGTCACAATATATGCAGTCCAGATGGTCTTTAGGAGTAAGGCCGAACTCACATCTGCCGAATCTCTTTGCAGGGATAAATCGCTTCAGTACTACCACATTATTAAACAGAGAAAGAAAAGCACCTATCGGACACAAATATCGGCACCAGAAGCGAGTGTAAAAAATCGAGCCTGTCAGGGCCACCGCTATTATCGAGCTGACACTAACCGTGTAAAGTGCGGGACTGCCTGAAAAGGCCGCTATAAGCGGGTCTGCCGCCAGCGTTGTTCGATTTCTGGAAATAAAGAACACCACCACCAAAACAAAAAGGACTGCATATTTGATAAACCTTGCCTTTTGCATCGATTCGACCGATATGGCAGGCTTGAATCTGCGAGGGAAACAATAGCCGAGCAACTCCTGCACGGCACCAAAGGGACAGAGGTAGCCGCAATAGATGTTGCCGAAGATTATGACCAAAAGCGGTATTCCCACAACTAACAAAAAAGTCCCCGATAATCCTACGGGAGGAACGTGCAAAGACAACAGCGTCGCCATCTGTTCGCTGGAATACTGGGCGTTCAGGAAACCTGCTACAATGAGATTGAAGCAAAGGACAGCCAGGCGACTCCAGAAGCCGCCGCGATAGATTACAAAAAGAGCAAGCACAAAAGCAGTTATCAGATAAAGGGCTGTGGTGTTAGGCCACCGCGTCTGCTGCGCAAGCGGCGTGGGCTGGGCCTGGCCGAGGACTTTGTCAGCAAATCTTAGGCCGGACTTTTCAAGCGCCGAAAGAATTGCCTTAGAGCTTATGGTAGCACCGGTCATCGCGTTAACGCCAGCGAAAGGTTCCGGCTGAAAAAGCCGATGCCCGCTGAGCAGGCCACACCACTGACTAAGGATATTAAGGTACGATGGGGTCTCATTAGACGAAACTATCTGGAAATTAATCAATCTGCCGGCGGCGTCCACGTAGATGGCCAGATTCATCTTCCCGCCAAAACCTGTGACCTCCGGCGCAAGGTCTTCGGAACTGAAGATGAAGCCAGTTAGCTTATCTTTGGCATCATAAACCCTAAAATAATTAATCTTTCGAACACCATCATCGACGGTCGCCGAGACGGGTTCAAGTCGCGCCTGGCCGGCCAGTGCCTGGACAGCAGATTGCGGCAGTGACGGCCTGAACTCCACGCCGGCTTTAGCAAATAGATTTGAGCAGATGATAACCGACAGCCCGATTCCGAAAAGGACATAGCCAAGCCGACGCAATCTAAAAACGGTTGTAGTCAAAGATGAGACTTCTTCCCGTTTATATAGTTTCAGCACGGCAGGGGGCATATTAGCCAGAATAAGCAGAGCAAATACAAATAGTGTTACTTTTGTTCCGAGCACTGGAACAAGTGCAAGGCTTGTCAGTAATCCTCCTGCTGAGGCGCCGATGTGGTCGGCGATTTCCAGCTTACTGCCGGCCTGCCCTATTTCAAAAGCGGAATCAGCAAGACGCCTTGCGGCAAGCGGGAAGAAGCTACCTGTGCACAAACCGCAAAGAAAAAATGCAATCGTGAAACTGAGATGCGTCCACTGCTTACTCGGCTGAAAGATAATCGCAGCTATTACTAATGTATACACAAGTATCGCGGCAAATAACAGAATCTGCTGTTGAATTACCCTTTTGGCTGAAAGCAAATGCCTGATTAAAAATGCCCCGCCGCTAAGACCAGCCATAAACAAAGAGGAAATAACACCGATGTACAGGTAAAGCGAACCAAAGTAGGTTTGATACAAATACATCAGAACAATCTCAACGCCGATACCCACCCAGCCGGTCGAGAAAACCAAGAACGAACTATCAAAGCTGGATGCATTACCCTGTTGACCTGTTTTCGAAATGTAAATAAGACGCAACACTATAAAAACCAGAATCGGAACAACAAACACCGGCATGCCGACCAGCACGAGGTATTTGACAAACTTTGTGCCCGGCGCACCCGATTGTTTTGCCGCGAGCAATAAACTGTATAAATTCGTCAGAGGTCTGGAATCACGATTAATAAGCAGCCTCTCAGGTAAATCCGCACCGGAATAATTCTCCATAGCAACGGCGGCACGGTCCGGCAGATAAACAGAAAGCAAGGCTTCCGGCGGGAAAACATCGGCACTACCTTTTATGGCCGCAAAGCGGTCCCGTAAGCTGCCGGGGTCTCCAGAGAGTTTTTCGGAGTCAGAAGCGATAAACCAGGTATCGTCACCCGGCGTAAGGACAAGCTGCGAGAAAACCTTCTGGAGCGTCAATTTCGTCGAGGCCCCGAGATTGATTAGCTCGGTGCCCATAATGTTTTCCCCGCCTGTTATACGAACCGCCAGCACACCGCCCTGCCGCAGTGCATCCTTAATCTGGCGATAGAATTCAAGTGTGTAATACCGGTTCAGAACCGAGCTGGTCGCATCCGGCAAATTAAGAACAACTAAATCATAATATTGTTTCTCCTCTGCCAGCAACGAGCGCACATCACCATTTAGCAAATTTAACCGCTGGTCATCGATTTTGAATTTTGACGGTAAAAAAGCACCAACCTTTTGCACATATTCGCTGTCACTATGCGCCCAAGTTACCTTTTCTATTTGTTTCAGATTCAGAAACTGGTAGCACAATCCAAGTCCTGAGCCGATGACCAAGACCCTTTTGGCATCAGGATTTTGACATAGGCCGATGGCAGCTATTCTGCCCGCGTTAGTTTTATCGGGCAGTACCTCGCAAGTGCTGCCTTCGCGAACAGCCACCCACTGGCCCTGATAAACCCCATATAAATATTCCGCCTGTGCCGTCTGGAAAGAACCTTTCAGGGCATCGTTATGAAACAGCTTTTCCCACTTTATAATCTGCAGCTGCCGTGACAGTATGTTGTCAACGTCGGCAACCAGGCAAACGAAAATACACGCCGGCACCAAAGCCCACGCCAGGTTCTTCGACTTTGCGAACCGCACGAAAAAGAATGAAAAAGAAACAATACAGGCAAGTATGAAGAAAATCCTTACCGAGCTTACGCCGGAACCTAAAAGCACGGTTGTCCCCAGCCCGCCGAGAAAACTTCCCGCCGCTTC
>CAIYOL010000372.1 GCA_903927855.1 uncultured Planctomycetota bacterium | reverse complement strand
GTAAAGGTTATTGTGATGCAAAATCAGGCGGAACAAATCAAAAGTTTTATTTTGGGAAATATTCCTGAGCATCCCAAGGATATTGTAGCTCTCGCCGCCAAGAAATTTGCTGTAAGCAGGACTACTGTTCATCGACACCTAAGCAAGCTCATAAAGGATAAAAAGATAATAAAAACAGGTACAACCATAAGAGTGATGTACTTCCTTTTCAGTTCAAGAGACAAAAAGATCGAAACTAAAATACAGCCGGGGGTTGATGAGCATGAAATTTGGAAAGAGAACTTCCAGCGTGACTTCTCATCCTTGAATGAAAATGTTTCATACATTTGCAATTATGGTTTCACAGAAATATTCAACAACGCATTAGACCATTCAGAAGGTAGCCGTGTCATTGTCCGAACAGAATGGAAGGAAGATGCTGTTATGATTCAAATATGGGACAACGGAATTGGAATATTTAAAAAAATCAAAACAACTCTTGGTTTAGAAGATGAAAGAGAAGCTGTACTGCAATTGTCAAAAGGAAAATTTACGACTGAGCCGAAAAACCATACCGGCGAAGGAATTTTTTTTACCTCCCGTTGTTTCGATGTATTCTGGATTATAGCTAATGGTCTTAGATACGGGAAATCTAATGAACCAGATGATTGGTTTTTTGAAACCAGAAAAAATAAACAGGAAAATGGCACGTATGTGTCAATGCAAATAAGATTCGACAGCAAACGACAAGCAAAACAAATATTTGATGAATATTCTAAATTTGATCCTAATAACCCGGGAGCAAAGAAATTTGACAAAACACACATTCTCGTAGAATTAAGTAAACTGGAAGAGGAGCGTTATGTCTCCCGGTCCCAGGCAAAGAGAATCCTTATTGGTCTTGAAAAATTTCGTGAGATAATTTTGGATTTTAAAGATATAACAGCTGTCGGTCAGGGTTTTGTCGATGAAACTTTTAGAGTGTTTAAAAACGAACACCCTGAAACTATAATTAATTACTGTAACGCAAATAAAGATGTCGAGTTTATGATAAAGAGGGGAATATCCGCTTCAGAATAATAATGTTTGCGGCCTTTGAGCCAGTTCATTTTTCCCCCGCACCCCCTTTATACGATTTCGTTCCGTTTACGAATGAACATTCCCGCCCTACGTATACGTAAATATAATATAACTATTCGTATACGTTACGTAATAGCAAATCCCGTTCCAGTTTTAAAAAGTTATTTTGAAGTCTTCGTACTTGGGGTCGGCAGGGGTTTCTTCGATTTTAGTTTCGCGGAGGTATCCGCCGAATTCTTCGGCAATATCCCGTATGCAATCATCGACAGCTTCGGCAGGGCCCTGAGCAAACATCTCAACGGTGCCGTCGAACAAATTTCGGACAAAGCCGGTCAGCCCGCAGCGGTTGGCTATGTTAAATGCGGTAAAGCGAAAGCCAACACCTTGGACCCGGCCAATGAAAATTATATGTTTTGCTGTCTGGCTCATTATGCCTTTTACATTAACTCAAAGCGGCCTTCAATTCAAGCCGGTGTTGTAAAACCAAATTAAGGTTCACTAAGAGGCGTAATTTGAGTATAATTCGTTGGGTTTGTGGAAACAGAAAGTTAAACAGTTGATTATGACAGAAAAGACTCAAGAACAAATTGAAAGAGACGAGCAGATTTATCAGC
Organism: uncultured Planctomycetota bacterium; assembly: GCA_903927855.1. Lineage (GTDB taxonomy): Bacteria > Planctomycetota > Phycisphaerae > Sedimentisphaerales > Anaerobacaceae > CAIYOL01. The sequence goes on along the minus strand of CAIYOL010000372.1, from coordinate 2,904 downwards.
TCACCACCCTTGTAGCGGGTGCTTTTTCGCTGCAGGAGGTGCTCGATAAGCTCGCTGAAGCGGCGGTTAAGATTATGACCGGCGTCAAGGCCTGCTCCATTCGCCTGCTGGACGAAGAAGCCGGCGACCTGATAATGCGAAGCTCCTATGGCCTCAGCGACGAGTATCAGGGTAAAGGGCCGGTTTCGAAAGACGACCCGGTAATAGAGCAGGCGTTTGCGGGTGAAGCGGTGGTGCTGGATGATATGCGAGTTGACGACCGCGTAAAATATAAAGAGGCGACGCTGCGTGAGGGGCTTGTCAGCCAGCTTACCGTTGCAATGAAGTTCAGGCGTAAGGCGATTGGAGTACTTCGGCTGTATAGCCCAAAGCCGAGACAGTTTTATGAAGATGATATCGCACTTGCCAGAGTCGTTGCTTCGCAGTGCGCCGTGGCCATAACCAACGCCAAGCTTTATGCGGAAGCTATTAAAGGCCAGCGTATGGCCGAGCAGATGCGCCTTGCGGGCGTTATCCAGCGTAGAATGATTCCGGAAAAAGCGCCCTCGATGCCGGGCCTGGATATAGCGGCGACGTATATACCCTGCTTCGATGTCGGCGGTGACTTTTACGATTTTCTCAGGATAAGTGACAATCGTATCGCTGTGGCAATTGCTGACGTAATGGGCAAAGGAATCCCCGCCGCCATTATGATGAGTTTGTTTCGAGGTTCCGTACGCGCCTACGTCGACGCCGAACACGGCAAAGACAACGTAGGAACAATCATTAACAAGCTCAACAAAATGGCCTGCGGTGAATGTAAAGACGGTGAGTTTGTCGGCATGTTTTATGCCGTCCTCGACGTCAAAGAAAAAACTTTAACCTACTGCAACTGCGGACACGAGCCGGCCGTGCTGATAAGAGACGGCAAAATTGTAGAGCTGGACAAAGGCGGATTCGTGCTCGGAGTCGAAGTCAAGGCCGAATATGAGATTGAAACCCTGCGGCTGCGAGACGGCGATTGTCTGATGTTCTACACCGATGGACTCGTCGACGCCGCCGACTTTAACGGCCAATTCTGGGGCCGCGAAAGAATGCTCGAAACCGCAAAGAAGTTCGCCTCGTTAGAGGCTGAACAAATGGTCAAAAACGTCCTTGGGTACAGAAGACGGTTTGTCGGACTTGCCGGGCAGGTTGATGATACGAGCATTATCGTTATCAAAGTCGGAAAATAGCATTACCATTGCCAAGTTAAGATGGCGAACCTGATTATTACAATTGATGGTCCTGCAGCAAGCGGTAAAAGCACTATCGCCCGAATGCTGGCTGAACGCCTCGATGCCAGCTTCCTTGATACCGGCGCTATGTATCGCGCCGTTACGCTGGCGGCGATGCAGGCCCGTATCGATATGAGCAACGAGAGAGAACTGCTCGACGTTTTAAATCAGAAAAAATTCCAGTTCGCCGCGAAGGATAGTAAGATGATGGCTTCTATCGACGGCATTGACGTTACCGATGGGATACGTACGCCGGAAGTTACCGCCAGCGCCAAATACATTGCCTCTGCCCCGAAGGTGCGAGAGAAGCTGGTGGAAATGCAAAGGCAATTCGCCGCTGACGAGGAAAAAATAGTTACCGAAGGAAGAGACCAGGGGACGGTTGCATTTCCAAACGCTTGTCTTAAATTCTACCTTACCGCAACGCCTGCGGAAAGGGCCAGACGAAGGGCGATTGAGGAAGGACAAACGACGAGAGACCAAATCGAACAAATACAACGGGAAATCGAAGAAAGGGACGCCAGCGACCAGAGCAGGTCTGTCGGACCGATGAAACCCGCCGATGATGCTATTGTCGTCGATACTACCGATTTATCCGTTGAAGAAGTCGTTGAGAAAATTCTGGAATATGCGGAAGGCAGGATTTATCGGCTGCCGAAAATGCTATGGCCCCGTTTCGCGAGATGGCTGTGCAAGGTTTTCTGCAGGACATTTTTCCGGCTGCATCCGCAAGGCCGCGAGAACATCCCCGACTACGGCCCGCTTGTGCTTATCTGCAATCATCAAAGCTTCCTCGACCCCGTCTTTTGCGGCATATTCGTCAAAAGGCCTTTGTATTATCTCGCCCGCGATACGCTCTTCCGCGGCCTCTTCGGTAAACTGCTCGTTTCCATCCAGACTATCCCGGTCAAAAGAGGCGAAGCGGACCTGCCCGCGATGAGGACCGTCATCGGCAAGCTGAAACAAGGCAACGGCGTCTGCCTTTTCCCTGAAGGCACACGCACCAGCGACGGAAAAATCACCGCTTTCAAGCCCGGCTTCGGCCTGTTGTGCAGAAGGGGAAACGCTGCCGTTGTCCCCGTGCTTATCGACGGCGCATTCGAAACCTGGCCTCGGCATAAAAAATTATTCTCCATAGGCGGGTCTATCTTTATACAATACGGAAAGTGCATACCTGCCTCCGAGGTCAAAAAAATGGACGACAGGCAGCTCGCCGAGTTCCTGACTGACACCCTCCGGAAAATGCAAAACGACTGCCGCCTAAAGCAGGGCAAGGAGCCGTATAGCTATGGATAGGTCGGGTGAATATTTATGAAAGTCATAGTCGCTGAAAACTGCGGGTTCTGTCCGGGCGTCAAAAACGCCATCAGTATGGCCGAAAAGGTCCTGACGCACAAAAAAAACGCCCGCCTCGAGGCGAAGGTCTACAGTCTCGGCCCAATCATTCACAACGCCGACGTGGTGCTGCAGCTGGCAAAAAAGGGCCTCAAAACCGTCGATAATGTGAAAAAAATCCAATCAGGAACGGTCCTTATTCGCTCCCACGGCGCAGCGCCTAAGCAAATAGCCAAGCTCAAGGAAAAAGGAATTAACATCGTCGATGCCACCTGCGTCCTCGTTAAAAGGGTCCAGCGTATAGCCAAGCAGC